>JAPULJ010000066.1 GCA_027295145.1 Alphaproteobacteria bacterium
CATTCAGGCGCTTGAAGACGATCTGCGACGGCCGGTCATGAGCACCAATCAGGCCGCATTTTGGTATGCGCTTCGACGGTCCGGGGTTGATGCACGGATCGTCGGCTATGGCCGGATTTTCGAGATGGATCTCCCGGAAGACCAGGCCGTCCGCGCTTAGCTAAATATGGTTGGTGCGGAACAAAACCGCACGATCCGACAAGACCGTGCCGACGGCGGACATTGCGACGAAGGCGAAGGGCTACATGGTTTTGATCGAGTGCTGGAAATGATCCGGCTGCTCAAGTGCCCGCTATGGCTGCTACGGGGCCGGCAGGGGCAGATCTCGGTCGCGCGTGGTAGGTCGCGTGGGCCGGTTCATGACCCGAATGCAATGTCCAGAGTCGATAGGCACACCCACGCTCAGCGCATAGAATTTCTGTCCCAACGCGCGTCTGGGAGGAGCCATTGGTCGAGCAGCGCCTCCAGAAATGGGAGCAACCAGCCCCTCCTACCCCGACCATTCGGCTTCGATGGACATGCCCTCCGCCGACGCATAGAATTTCGCCGACAACGCCCGACTGGGGGGAAACGGTCTCGATGACCGAAAAGCGCGTCCAGAGAAGGCTTGCGGCGATTCTGGCGGCTGATGTGGTCGGTTACAGCCGGCTAATGGGCGAGGATGAGACGGGCACACGCTCCCGCTTCAATGCCCATCTTCACGATCTGATCGAACCTGCTATCGCAAACCGCCAAGGCCGCATTGTCAAGACGACCGGCGACGCTCTGCTGGTCGAGTTCGCGAGCGTCGTCGATGCCGTCCAATGCGCCGTCGAAATCCAAAAAGGCATGGCGGAACGCAACGCCGATGAGCCCGAAGACCGACGGATCGTATTCCGCATCGGCGTTAACCTGGGCGACGTGATCATCGAAGGCGACGACATCCATGGCGATGGCGTCAACGTCGCGGCTCGGCTGGAGGGGCTGGCGGAGCCCGGTAGCATCGTCGTTTCGGGGATGGTCCATGAGGCGGTACGCGCCAAGCTTGACGTCGGGTTCGACGACCTCGGGCCGCAAACAGTCAAGAATATCGCGGAGCCGGTGCACGCCTACGCCATTCAAGAGGAGGCCGGTGCGCCCGTGTCGGACAGGCATTTGAAAGGGGCGCCGTTGCCGTTGCCGGACAAGCCATCGATCGCGGTGCTGGCCTTCACCAACATCGGCGGCGAGCCCGAGCAGGAGTATTTCGCCGACGGCATTTCCGAGGACATCATCACCGCGCTGTCGCGAATACGGCAGTTTTTCGTGATCGCGCGCAACACGAGCTTCACGTTCAAGGGCAAGACGGTGGGCGTTCAGACGATCGCCAGGGATCTCGGCGTTCGCTTCGTGCTCGAAGGCAGCGTGCGCAAGGCTGGCAACAAGGTGCGCATTACTGCCCAGTTGATCGACGGAGAGACCGGAAACCATATTTGGGCGGAAAATATGACCGCAGCTTGGATGACATCTTTGAAATCCAGGACGAGATCACGCTAACCGTCGTTGGCACCATAGAACCGGAACTCAGCCGATTCGAGCAGGAACGGGCGCGGCTGAAACCAATTGAAAATCTTGACGCCTGGGACCTCTATCAAAGGGGTCTCTGGCATTTGTGGCGTCGCACGGCAAGCGACAATGCCGAGGCGATCCGTTTGTTCGAGAATGCTTGCGCACTCAATCCCGAGTTTAGCGCCGCCTATGCGCGTCTCTCCTACGCGAATTTCCAACTTTATACCATGGACCCCGCTCTTCACCCCGATGCCGTCGATGAGGCGTTAGCGGCGGCCCGGCAAGCCATGTCAGCGGATAACCGGGACGCGTTGGCCCATGCGGCCATGGGGAGCGCGCATATTCTGAATGGTGAATTCGAACTCGCCATAATGGCGCTGAAGCGGTCAATTGACATCAATCCCAGCCTTGCCGTTTCCCATATGTGGCTGGCGGAGGCTTATGCCGAAACCGGGGACACGGCGCAAGCCTTTGAGAAGCTCGATACGGCCCTGCGCCTAAGTCCACGCGACCCGCTTGAGGCCGTCATGCTTTATCTACGGGCGTGGATTTATTTCGGACTGGGAGAATACGAGCAAGCCGAAAACTGGGCGCGACGCTCGCTGCAACGGGAGAGTAATCGGTTAATTGCGTATCTGGTTTTGCTGGCCTCCCTCGGCCACCTGGGCAAATCCTCCGAAATCGGACCTGTTTTCAACTCGATGGTTGAGCATTTCCCGAAATACGCCGAACTCACAGAAGAATTCGTGCTAAGCCAACGGCTGTTAAGGGCCAACGCTGTTCGGGACCAGTTAATTGAAGGTCTCCGCAAGGCCGGCATCCTCAAGGGCTGATTGTCACGGTACTCAGGATCGCAATCCTCATGGACGTCCGATCCTGGTACAAACCATCTGTTCGGCGCACTGAATGTTCGCTGTTTGCTGAAATTGACGGCTTGGATGCGGTTGGGTCTGAAGGAAGCAAAGTTGCCGCTCCATGAGCAGTCTTTATCGGTGGGGTTGTAGCGTCGCGCCCGATATGACGCCGCTATCATGGCCAACGCCAGTTCTTCCGCGCGCCACGGTCTATGTACGCTCTGGCCTGTAAGCCGATATTCACGGCTCGGAGGCCGACTTCGGCTTTGGGTCAGCTGCAGAAGTCGGAGACCGTGCCGGGAGCTTCGGCTCCTGGGGGACAAGCGGACGTAATTCGGCGAAAAGCGGACATCCACCTTCGTCCTGGGATTGTCGGAAGTCTGGTAACGATCCAGCAAACACGGGCGTTTGATCGCCCATTCATCAACGGAATCTACTGCGAGCGAACCAAAACAGAACAGTTCGGTAAAGGTGGTTGCGTGCCCCCGCAACCATCATCGCAGTACCACGGCCGTCGTCGCGCTCTGTGTACGGCTCTGGGAAGGGTAGCGGGCGCGAGATCTGTCAGCGGCGGCCGGCGGGCAGGGCTTTCCCGCTCCGGGCGCGGGTCACCATCAACTCAATTCGAACGCACGATAATCGCAATTCTC
>JAPULJ010000660.1 GCA_027295145.1 Alphaproteobacteria bacterium
CGAATGACCGCAAGCACGATCTGCCGCCCCAGGCCGAGCTGCAGGGCCAGCGACAGGCCGGCATGGATCAGGACGAGCGATGCCGCGAGGGCGAGGTCCCATAATGATAGCGATACCGCGCTCACGTCGCGCTCATTTGTATCGCGCGCCTCATGGCGCGCTCATTTGTAACGCGTGCCTCATGGCGCGCCGGGCCGTACCCGCCCGCGCGAAATCTTCAGCGCCCGTTTGGCGAGGCGGCGGCGCTGGGCGCGGTCGTGGCTGACGAAGAGGATCGACACGCCTTTCTTCAGGCGGTCCTTCAGCAATTTCTCGGTCTTTGCCGTCGCCGCCGCGTCGAGCCCGGCGGTCGGCTCGTCGAGCAGCAGAACTTCTGGCGCACCCGCCAGCAGGCGCGCCAACGCCAGGCGCTGGCCCTCGCCGGTCGAAAGCCGCGCCACCGGCCAGCTCATCGCATCCTCGGGCAGGCCGAGCGCCGGCAGCATCGGCACTGCCGCTTCGGGATCGGAGAAATGCGTGCCGACCCGATCCGCCCACCAGCCCGGCGTTGGGGCCAAATAGCCCACCAGCCCACGCCATTGCGGCGCGCTCATCGTCTCCCGGCCGGCCCCGTTGAGGCTGGCCGCGCCGCTGCTGGGGTCGAGGTCGGCGATGGCGCGTAACAGCACTGTCTTGCCGCTGCCCGAGGGGCCGGCCAATGCGACGCAACTGCCGGGGGCAAGCGCGAAATCGAACGCCTCGATCCCCCGCGCGGCAAACCTGACGAGGCTCAGCACGCGGGTCAGCCCGGAATGACTGGCACGCCGATGACGAATTCGTGGGCGAATAGGAAGCCGCCGAAGAGCGCCAGGCCGAGGAGGACGCGCCACCATGAAATGTCGGACCATTTCAGCCCGCTGCGCCCCTGTATGGCGGCGAGGAAGGGGATTGCCGAGGTGCGCATGGCGAAGGGCCCCCACGCGGCTCCGTGCAACGCCGCTTTTTTGTAGTCCTGCAGGGGCATGCCGATCAGCGCCAGCACCACGAAGGATCCGAAGAAATAAACCGACGCCCTGTCGCTATTAACGGGGATATGGCTACCGGCCCATAGGGCGATGCCCCAGAACATCGGATGGCGGGTGACTTTCAGGAAGCCCTGCGCGGGGTCGCGGGCGGCGATTTTCCCCTCATTACCGCCCATTGCCGAACCCCGGCTGGTAAACGCGAAGGTCAGGAAGACAAATGCCAAGGGCATGAACGCGAAGGAGATATACCGGGTCCAGGGCGCGGGGTTCCACAGCGCCTCGATAGGGGCAACGGAGTTGGCCCAGATCAGCCACCCGAGGAGCGCTGCCGAGAGCAGGGAGAAGAGCCCTGCGAATCCGCCCTCGCCGAGGCGCTTGACCAGCGCCGCGCGGATCGGAGTACTGGTGAGTATATGGACGCCGACGAAGGCAAGGGCCGCGTAGAGGACGTGCGAGGTGGTGCCAACCATTGCAGGCATCTTGCCCCAAGCCGCAGGGTCGGTCCAGCAATGCGCCTTTTCCTGGCCACCCGAACTCCATACATTAAAAAGACACTTAGAAGATCGAGCAAGCGCGGGCAGGGAAACGATAGAGACCATGGCCGACAGCGCCAAAAAAGATTTCGATGTTATGCGCGAGGCGATGCTCGAAGTCATCACCCAGCATGCCAACCTTGCCGGACCGGAAATCGGTCGCAAGAAAATCGACGCTCGCGTCCTTGAAGTCATGGGCCGATTGCCGCGCCACGAGTTCGTCCCCCTCGAGATCAAGCCCTTCGCCTATCTCGACCAGCCCCTGCCGATCGGCTGCGGCAAAACCATCTCGCAGCCCTTCATGGTGGCTCTGATGAGCGACCTGCTCGAAGTCGGCGAGAAGGATACGGTGCTCGAAATCGGCACTGGTTTTGGCTACCAGTCGGCAGTGCTGGCGGCGCTGGCAGCACAAGTCTACACCGTCGAGCTGATCGAGGAGCTGGCCGAGGAAGCGGCCAAGCGCTTCGCGCGTCTTGGCATATCCAACATCGAAGCGCGGGTCGGCGACGGCGCCCGCGGCTGGGCCGAGGCCGCTCCCTTCGAGCGGATCATGGTGACCGCCGCCCCCGACCTCATCCCGCCGGCATTGTTCGGCCAGCTCAAACCGGGTGGCCGGATGGTGGTGCCAGCCGGCATCGCCGAGGCCCAGCAACTGATGCTCGTAACCAAGGACTCAAATGGCCGCCTAGAAACCGAACAACTCCTCGCTGTCCGCTTCTCCGAATTGGAGAGCGAAGATGATTACGAGTAGAGCTTGATCCGTACTAAGCCAATAAGACGGTGACAGTATACCTATTTATTGCCACCCCTGGATCACACCGCCGGATGGCCCAACCCAATCTGGCGGCAAGCGGCGATCAGGGTATTGCGCAGCAGGCAAGCAATGGTCATCGGGCCGACGCTGCCTGGAACCGGCGTGATCGCACCGGCGACTTTCACCGCCTCCTCGAAGGCGACATCGCCGACCAGACGCATTTTCCTGGGATGGTGGTCACTCAGCGCCGGGATCCGGTTGATACCGACATCGATGACCGTCGCACCCGGCTTGATCCAATCCCCGCGCACCATCTCGGGGCGTCCCGTGGCGGCGATCAGAATATCGGCGCGGCGGGCCACCGCCGGCAGATCATTGGTCCGCGAATGGGCCATGGTGACAGTGCAATTCTCCGCCAGCAACAGCGCCGCCATCGGCTTGCCGACAATATTCGAGCGGCCAATCACCAGCGCTTCCTTGCCTTTAAGATCGCCGAGCACATCCCGCAGCAACATCATGCAGCCTTGCGGGGTGCAGGGAACAAGCGTCCCGCCGGCGGCCCACAGCTTGCCAGTGTTAATGAAGTGGAAGCCGTCGACATCCTTGACCGGATCGATCGCATCGATCACCACGTGGGCGGAGATATGTTCCGGCAGCGGCAGTTGTACGAGGATGCCGTGAACGTTCGGATCGGCGTTCAGCTCGCCGACCAGCGCCAACAGGTCGGCTTCGCTGGTTTGGGCGGGTAGGGGACGGTCGAAGGCTTGCATGCCGGCCTCGGCGATCGCCTTTGATTTGTTGCGCACATAGACTTGGCTCGCCGGATCCTCGCCGACCAGCACAACGGCGAGACCAGCGACGAGACCATGCTCCGCCTTCAGCTTTGCCGCCTCCGCGCCGATCCGTGCGCGCAAACCGGCGGCGAAGCTCTTGCCGTCGATGATCTTCGCGGACGCGCCCCTATTTATCTCAGTCATCGCGCGCCTGCAGCCACACAGCGAGCCGTTGCGCCAACGCCTTGCCGTCGCCGGCAATGGCAAGTGTTTTGCGGCGAGCCGTCGCACCGCGCTCGATGGCGATGCTTGTTTTCGAAATGCGCCATTCCTTGGCCAGCAGTTTAATGAGGGCAGTGTTTGCCTTGCCATTCTCCGGCGTCGCCGTGACCGCGACCTTGATCACCGAGCCACCTCGCGCCTCGGCAGCCAGCCCCTCGATCCGGGTCCGGCCTGCCTTGGGCGTTAGCCGCACTGCCAGCTTTAGTCCCCGATCGGTGATGGTATAAGGCGGCGCTGGCGCGTTCACGAGCCGACGCGCCCGATCTGGCTGCCCCAATATTCCCATAAAAGATTGCGCACAAAGAAGACCAGCAACAGCAAGATCAGCGGCGCCAGATCGACCCCGCCGAGTGAGGGAACGATGCGGCGGATAGGCTTCAGAACAGGCTCGATGATGCGGTGCAGGAAGCCGCTGATTGCGTTGACGAACTTATTGTAGGTGTTGACGATATTGAAAGCGATCAGCCAGCTCAACACCACGTAGATGATCAGGCACCACCAGTAGAGGTCGACGATGGCGACGACCAGTCTGTAGAAGGATAGCATGGGGACAATACCGTTGGTCGGGAAGCTTCGCGGGGCAGAACCTAACCGCCCGCGAGGGCACGTTCAAGCCGCGCGCACACCTGCCGATCGATGCGTCCGGCGGCTCAGGCTCCGCCCCGCCCCCCACGCTTGACAGTGCATTGAGCCACCCCACATTATCCTCCGCATCGTCCCGGCGCCGGTTCCGGCGCATTGCACCTACCATTGGGGACCATGCCGTACGGGGCCGTAGCTCAGTTGGGAGAGCGTCGCGTTCGCAATGCGAAGGTCAGGGGTTCGATTCCCCTCGGCTCCACCAATTTTTTCAATGAGTTAGCAGAATTATCCGAAATCAATAATTCTTCTAGTAAGCACATAGTAACCACACCACAGAGGTTTCGCGCTCATTTCGCAGGGCGAGAAATTGTGATGCGACATTTGGCCGCAGGAACCCGTACACAAATTTTGTCGATACCCGCCTACGGACCGCCGATACGAATGGTGGAGAGAAGGCGATCTGGGAATTCCGGTGCGATGCGGTGCTGTTTAGGGTCCGCCGATCAGCGCGAATGAAGTTTGGCGTCAGGGGCGCATTGTGGAAACTGCAATAGCAGTACTTATCATGCTGAATGGCTATCACCTAAAATTCCTTCGACACCTTATCAAATGTGGCGTCCGCTTTCTTATCGTAGGTGGGCAAGCGAGAAACCTGTTGTTCGGAACGCACACAAAGGACTTGGACGTATGGGTTGACCTGTCAGATTCTAATAGACCTGTTTTAGATGATGCCCTCATCGCTTGGGCCGAAGAGCATCCGTCGCATACGAGGCTTAGTTGGACGACGCCTTTGCAACTGAGGCCGAGGGTTCAGATAAAATTCCCCGACCAGTACGCGATGTACATGTCTGAATCCAACGAAATAGTCGAAATCAAACTGGAAGATGGGATCGATGTGTTGACCTCACTGTCGGGCCTCGATTTCAACGAGTGCATGGACCGCTCGATTGTGCACCGAACCTCTGTGGGCGAGGTCAGGCACCTATGCGCCTCGGATTTGGACGCACCGGATAGGACAAGAAAATTAATGGGGGATAACAGTGGCAGCTAACGGAGACATCGAAAAGCGCCTGTGGGTGATGGCGAATCAGCCGTGGGTCAAAATACGCTTGCTCCCGGCTAGTTTCACGAACGTTGGATAGGGACAGATGAAACCACCCAAGAGTGTGAAGGCGTTGGAGCAACTGGGCAGGGTTCGTCTGTCCCGTCATTTTTACATGCGCGATTTCCTGTACAGCGAGATATCCAATTTCTTTGGCATCGCCAACATTCCGGACGATCCTGACCTCGCCTTTGCAGCGGGCACGAAGCTCTGTGAGGAGCTTCTGGAGCCGTTGCATAGCGCATTCGGCGGGCTTGCTATCCGCTCCGCATACCGCTCATGCGCGGTGAACGGCTACCTACGATCTGGGGGTCAACTCTTTCCTCACCAAGCCGGTGACCTTCGATGCGCTGGTCACGATGATGAAGACACTCACCCAATACTGGCTCGAGATTGTCGAACTCCCCGGATGATATGTTTGAGGAACTCAATAAAACGGCACCAGTTTGCATGCTCCTGGTGGAGGAGGACGAAGATGATTTCGTCCTCACCCGCGATAAGCTGTCCGACGCCTGTTCAAACATGTTCGAGTTCGAATGGATCGAGAGATTTGCCGCCGTCGCCGAAGCGCTGAAGGCCGATCGCCACGATATCTGCCTGGTCGACTATTGCCTCGGTCCGGCCAAAGGGTTCGATTTGTTACGTCTGGCCGAGAAGATCAACTGATGACGACGGTGTTTACGACTCTGTTGTTTGGCTCTCGAGTTGGCTGGGTGATAGCGGGCGTTTCCCTAGCATTGATTTCGGTGGTGAGCGTTGGCGTCAGTTTGGGGTGGATTTCGTTCGGATTCGACACCAGCCGTTATGCTACCGCACCCGCCTCCTGGGTTGTCTTTGTCCTCGCATCCTTCATGTTTTTCGGCATCTGCATCGCTGGTTTTTTTTGGACACACGGGGCGCTGCGCGATAACGAGGTCCGGTTCCGCGATCTTGCGGAAGGCTCGCTCCAGTGCATCCTCGTGTTCGACCACGACAATCGTGTCCTGTTCGCCAATCGAGCCGCGGCCAAGGCATTCGGGTACGACAGCATCGAGGAGATCATGGCGGCGGAGCCGCTTGCGTCGTTCATCGCGCCGCACGAGCGAGCGCGCATCGAGCGGTACCGCAAGGCTCGTATGGCCGGCAGGCCGGTGCCGAACATCTACGAGTTCGAAGGGGTGCGCAAAGACGGCTCGCCCCTCTGGCTCGAGAACACAGCGCGCGTCATCGAATGGGAGGGGAAGCCCGCGAATCAGGCGACGATGATCGACATCACCAAGCGCAAGAAGGCCGAAGAGAAGATACGCAAACTCAACGCAGAGCTGGAACAGCGCGTCGAAGAACGCACCGCCGAGCTGCACGCCACGCAGAAAGAGCTGGTCCGCAAAGAACGGCTGGCAACCCTCGGCCAGGTCGGCGCAACCGTCAGCCACGAATTGCGCAATCCGTTGGGGACGATCCGCAATTCATTGGTCGTGCTAGAAATGGGGCTCGACGGGAAAAAACCCGAGATCCAGCGGTCTGTCAACCGCATGGTGCGCAATATAGATCGCTGCAACAAAATCATCGACGATATGTTGGAATTCGCCCGCGCTCCAGGGCTGAAGTTGAAGAAAACCGCGTTCGACGCCTGGTTGGGCACGGTTCTGGACGAGCTTAAGGTACCGTCGGGCGTGACCGTAGACCGCAAACTCGACGCGCCCAAGGCGCACCTCGAGATCGACGGCGACCGGATGCGCCAAGCCTTCGTCAACATCTACGACAACGCCTGCCAGGCGATGCTCGAGGAGATCGAAGGCAAGGGCTCGGCAATAAATAGGGCGCTTAGCGTGAGCACCAAAGCCTCCAAAGGGCGGCTGGAACTATCTATCACCGATACCGGACCCGGCATGCCGCCCAAAGTGATCAATGCGGCCTTCGAGCCGCTCTATAGCACCAAGAGCTTCGGCGTCGGGCTTGGGCTGCCGATCGTCAAGCAGATCATGGAACAACACGATGGCGGCATCGAAATCACGAGCCAGCAAGGGCGCGGCTCCCAGGTCGTGCTATGGCTGCCGCTGCGGCGAACCGAGCAAACTTAGGCGGGTTCCGCCTTCTCGGAGGGAATGGATGACCTATGCAACGGCAACGGTTGTTGAACGCTTCCGGCCGTTGCCTCCCGATCGTCGTTTGGACAAACGGGGTTGGAACGAGAGCAAAATGAGGAAATCCCGGCCAATACGTAGAATTACTAATTTGGCGGCGTGAGTAATAGCTGATTAACGAATCTGATCATAAACACTACGGCACTAATTATTTTTGGGAGTGAGGGATTATTGCTCCGGCCTTCTCACCGGGAGGGCCTTGCGGCTCCTTCCGGTCTAGCCCATAAAGCCGGGCCGCACGTTCGACGAATTTCTGAACTGTAGGCTTGGCAACCGTGCGCCTGTTCAAGCGGAAGTTAGCCGCTTTCGGGGATAAAGCGGACCTCGCGCGTCAGGCCTATTTAGTCTGCCCAACAAGTATAACCCTACTCTTGGGGGTGGCAGATAATTCAGCAAAGTGGGTCCCAAATTCGGGGATTGAGATGTACCCGCCGCGCACATTCTAATGTCCGCTTTTGGCTATTAGCGGACATTCAGCGTGCGAGTTTCAATGTCCGCTCTTGGGGTAAAGCGGACATTGCAGGAGGTCGCCCGAATGTCTGCTTGTGACCCGAAGCGGACATTAGCGAGGCAAGCCTTAACCCCAAACACCACGTTCTATCCGCACCCGCTTTGATGGATTTCCCGCCTCAATAGGCGTAACCTCTATTGGCCCCGAACAGCGTGTTGGGGAGACGCATGACGGAGCCGCTGATCACCCGCAAGCTCGCAGCCATCGTGTTTATCGACGTGGTCGACTTCTCGCGCCTGATGGGCGTCGACGAGGCCGGCACGTTGGCGACGCTCAAGGCGCATCGCAACGTAACCGACCCCTTCATCTTAAATCACGGCGGCCGTATCGTGAAGACGACGGGCGACGGACTCCTGATCGAGTTCCCGTCGGTCGTCGCGGCGGTCGAGGCGGCGGTCGAGGTCCAGCGCACGATGGCCGAGCGAAACGCCTCGCTGCCCGACGATCGCCGCATGCTCTATCGCATCGGCGTGCATTCGGGCGACGTGATCGTCGAGGATGACGATCTTTTCGGCGACGGCGTCAATATCGCCGCACGGCTCGAGGCGGCGGCCGAGCCCGGCGGTATCTCGGTCTCGGGTGCCGTGCGCGACAGTGTCCACAAGAAGCTCGACCTGACGCTGGTCGACCTCGGCCCGCAGAGCTTCAAGAACATCGCCGAGCCGGTCGCCGTCTGGCGCGTCGACATGGGCAAGCAGCGCTCGCAAGCGCTGGCGGACGCCGTCGAGAAGGGCGAGCGCGAACGTTCCGCCGTCGCCGTTCTCCCGTTCGACAACATGTCGGGCGATCCCGAACAGGAGTACTTCGCCGACGGCATCGCCGAGGACATCATCACCGCGCTCTCGCAAATGTCCGGGCTCAAGGTCATCGCGCGCAATTCGACCTTCGTCTACAAGGGCCAGGCGACGGATGTGAAGCTGAT
>JAPULJ010000661.1 GCA_027295145.1 Alphaproteobacteria bacterium
ATACGCAGCATCATCGATGAGGCCGGAAGCGGCAAAACGGGCAACGATCTCCGCGACCGCCGCCGCACCCTCCTCGATATCGGTTTCGTGAGCCCGCGCCGAGCGTTCAACCCGGCGCATCAGTACCCGCCGTAAATTTTCGGCCGAGCTGGCAAATCGGGCAAGATGGTAAAGGCCCGCGTTCTCCAACGACTTCGGTGTCGCGCGGCGCGGCGTGCGGCGCTTGTTCTTGTTGAGACTCATGCCGGCGATATTAGTGAAATTTACTCCGGAGGCACAGGCGCAAGGCCGCCGCTCGGTTTGTACTGCTTGAAAGGGCGCCGGGCGCGGTCCAAAATCGGCGCATGGACGATACTGGCAAAGCCGAGGATCGGGCCGCTGCGCTCTCCAGCGACAGGACCGCCCCGCCGACGCCTTTCGTACGGCCGATCGGGCGGGTCAACTGGCTCGGCGTGTGGACGCTCTACGCCAAGGAGGTCCAGCGCTTCCTGAAGGTCTATCTGCAATCCGTCCTGGCCCCGGTGGTGACGACGCTGCTGTTCCTCGCCATCTTTACCCTGGCTCTGGGCGGCGCGGTGCGAAGCGTTGCAAACGTGCCCTTCGAGATATTCCTCGGCCCCGGGCTGATCATGATGGCGATGCTGCAGAACGCCTTCGCCAACACCTCCTCCTCGATCGTCATCTCCAAGGTCCAGGGCAATATCGTCGACGTGCTGATGCCGCCGATGAACCCGGGCGAGCTGACCTTCTGCTACGCCTTCGCCGGGGCCACGCGCGGGGTCATGGTCGGCGCCGTTACCTCGCTTGCCATGTGGGCCTTCGTGCCGCTTCAGATCCACCATCTCGGCTTTATCCTGTTCCACGCCGCAGGCGCCTCGCTGATGCTCTCGTTGCTGGGGCTGATCGGCGGCATTTGGGCCGACAAGTTCGACCATATCTCTGCCGTCACCAATTTCGTCATCCTGCCGCTTTCTTTCCTCTCGGGCACTTTCTATTCGATCGAGCGGCTGCCCGGCGCGTGGAACATTGCCGCCCATTTCAACCCCTTCTTTTTCATGATCGACGGCTTCCGCTACGGATTTATCGGCCGTGCCGATGGCCCCCTACTGCTGGGCATCGCCGTAGTGATTACCATCAATCTGGCCCTGTGGTGGGTTGCGCTATGGATGTTCAAGTCAGGCTACAAGATGAAATCGTGAAAGGGTTCCGCCGCTTAGCTTCCACCCTTCGAGCCAGGCCGAGGAAGGTTTGATTTTCCCGCGTTGACAGGTCAACCCGGCCCGGAAGATACTTTGCGCCTTTTTTCGCGCCAGCGTCCTTGGCCTTTATGGGCCACGCCTGCCGCACCGAGACGGAGCCAGCCCATGATCCCCGCCGTTATGCCGACCTACAACCGCGCCGACCTCGCATTCGAGCGTGGCGAGGGCGTCTATCTGTACGGCGAGAACGGCAAGCGATACCTCGACTTCATGGCCGGGATTGCGGTCGACGCCCTGGGCCATGCCCACCCCCACCTCGTCGAGGTACTGACGACGCAGGCACAGAAGCTGTGGCATGTCTCGAACATCTACCGCATCCCCGATCAGGAAAGGCTGGCCGAACGGCTCGTCGCCGACAGCTTCGCCGACACGGTTTTCTTCGGCAATTCCGGGGCCGAGGCAGTCGAGTGCGGCATCAAGATTATCCGCAAATATCACGATGCTACCGGCAACCCCGGCAAATACCGGATCATCTGCGCCACCAACTCCTTCCACGGCCGCACCCTGACGACCATCTTCGCCGCCGGGCAGGATAAGCTAGTTGATGGATTTGGCCCGCCGGTGCCCGGTTTCGACCACGTGCCCTTCGGCAATCTCAACGAGCTGCGCGCGGCGATCACGCCCGAGACCGGAGGCATCCTGATCGAGCCGGTCCAGGGCGAAGGCGGCATCGTGCCGGCTTCCGACGAATATCTGCAAGGCCTGCGCGCGGTCGCCGAGGAATTCGGGCTGTTGTTGATGTATGACGAGATCCAGTGCGGGATGGGGCGCACGGGCAAGCTCTTCGCCTACCAGTGGTCGGGCGCGGCGCCCGATATCATGGCCGTCGCCAAGGGCATCGGCGGCGGCTTTCCGGTGGGCGCCTGCCTGGCCAACGAGAAGGCCGCCGTCGGCATGGTGGCAGGCAGCCACGGCTCGACCTACGGCGGCAATCCGCTGGCGATGGCGGTGGCCAACGGCGTGCTGGATGTAATGCTCGAGAAGGGCTTTCTGGCGCGAGTCAACAAGATTGCCCACGTGCTGCACGAAGCCTTGGAAAAACTGGTCGGTGAATTTCCGAAAATCTTCGTCGAAGTGAGAGGCCGGGGCCTGATGGCCGGGCTGCGCTGCGCCGAGGGCGTGGTGAACGCCGATATGGTCGCAACCCTGCGCACGGCGGGGCTCTTGACCGCCGGCGCCGGCGCCAATGTCGTGCGCTTCGTGCCACCCCTTATCATCACCGAGGAGCACGTTGCCGAGGCGGCGGGGATCATCGAGGGGGTCGCTGCAAGCTGGCCCGACAAAACGAAAGCAAGCGGGTGAGCGAGCCGCGCCATTTCCTCGATCTCTACCGGCTGGAGAGCGCGGAGCTGCGCGATATCCTCGCCCGTGGGACAGCCTTCAAGACCGGGGAAGGTAGGAAGAAAGACAGCAGGACCCCCCTGGCCGGCAAGCAACTGGCGATGACCTTCGAGAAGCCTTCGACGAGAACCCGGGTCTCCTTCGAGGTCGGCATGCGCCAGTTGGGCGGCGATGCGATCGTGCTCGAACGCTCCTCAAGCCAGCTCGGCCGGGGCGAGAGCGTCGCCGATACCGCCCGGGTGCTGTC
>JAPULJ010000662.1 GCA_027295145.1 Alphaproteobacteria bacterium
GGGACCCGATCCCGCGTATCGCATTAGGGCCAGCGGCTATGACAGACCGCATCAACAGGCCGAACACATGACTGCACCCGACCAACTTGCACAAACGTCAAATCAACCCTTGCCAATGGGGAGCCGTCCACACATGACCCATAGCGGAAGCTTATGGCGCTGGACCCCAATTTGAATCAGGACTAATCCTGAAGGTCCCAGCGTGTCCGGAAAACAATGCGACCACATACCCCCATTGAAACCTTAGCTCACTCTGGTAGGCCAGCCTTGTGTAAGCCCTCCACAAAATGCTCTAAGTCGGCAGCGTCCTTATAGGGCCAAGTCGCACCGATGAATTCCTTGCTGAGGTCGGGGTGATACTGCATTCCTTGCCGCAAGGCGTGCCGGGCCTCTTGTGATCGGCCGAGCTGGCCGCAGGCGGCGGCCATATTGAAATAGCCAAACGGATGTTCGGGAGCGACCCCGGTCAATTTCGTCGCCGCATCCGCTGCTGCTTCGTAGTTCCGCGCCGCGTACTGAGATAATGTCAACGAATTGAAAAAGGCGAATCTGAACGGGTCCTGGGAGCTGAGCCGGAGCGCCGTCAGCGCATCGGCGATGCCGTCTTCGGGACGCGCGCCAAAAGCGCCCACGAAACTTCGGGCACAATAGGCCATTGCCAGGTTCGAGTTGAGTTCGACCGCACGCTCCGCCTCGGCAAAAGCGAGGTCGTATTTCCGTTCGAATATCAGACTTATCGCAACCATCCAGTGCGGTTCGGCATCGTTCGCGTCGAGGCTTATCGCGCTTTGTGCTGCCTGGATCGCCTCGGCAAGGCTGCGTTGCGGATCGTCGCTCCAATACCGTGCAAATTCGTAGAAGTGGGCCCCGGCGAGCGCGGTATGCGCGGCGGCAAAGCCGCTATCCAGTTCGATGGCCTTCGAATGCAGTTCCCGGGCCTTGGAGATGCTTTCTCTTGTGAGCTGAAAATAGTTCCACCAGCCGCGCAGATACAGGTCGTAGGCATTGAGATTGTCCGGTCGCTTGCGCTTTACCCTGTCCATCTCGGCTTTGAAAATTCCGGGATGGATGGCGCCCACGACGCTCGCGGTAATCTCGTCCTGCAACTCGAAAATATCGGCAAGCCCGCCGTCATAACGATCTGCCCAGACGGGGCTGCCCGAGGTGGCGTCGATGAGCTGCGCGGTGATGCGGACCCGTTCACTTGCCTTGCGAACGCTTCCTTCGAGCACATAGCGAACACCGAGCTCGCGACTGATGTCCTGGATATTCGGCGACTGGCCCTTGTAGCGGAACGAGGAGTTTCGGGCGACGACGGAAAGCGAACGAAAACGGCTGAGTTCAGTAATGATGTCCTCGGTGACGCCGTCGGAAAAGTAATCCTGCTCGGTATCGCCCGACATGTTGTCGAAAGGGAGCACGGCGATGGACGGCTTGCCGGGCAGCGGCAGGGGTTGGGAAGGCATGCCGGCACCGGCTGGCCCGCCGGTCTCGTTCGCCCAGCGCCAGACGTGGACCGGCTTGGTGATGTTCTTGACCTCGTGCTCGCCCGCGTCCTCAAATGCCGCCTTGACCTTGCCCTCGATGTGGTCCCGCACCGTGGACGATATGCACACGCCGCCGGGTTCGGCCAGCGCTTCCAGCCGCGCCGCCAGGTTGACCCCGTTGCCGTATATATCGTCGCCCTCGACGATCACGTCTCCCAGGTTTATGCCGACGCGGAACACGATGCGGCGGTCGGCGGGAACGCCGGCGTTGCGTACGGCCATCGCCCGTTGGATCGCCACCATCGACTGGACTGCGTTGACCACGCTCGGGAACTCGATGAGAATCCCATCGCCGCTCAACTTGACGACCCGTCCGCCATATTCAGCGATCTTGGGATCGATCACTTCCTTGCGATGGGTCTTGATCTGGGCCAGCGTGCCCGTCTCGTCCGCCTCCATGAGGCGGGAGTAGCCCACCATGTCGGCGCTGACGACCGCCGCCAGTCTGCGCTGTGTGCCCTTTGACATGGCTTGAGTGTAGCCCGGCCTGGGAAGAACGGGAATGGGCTCAGGAGCAGCGACCTTAGCTTGAGGCAATGAGTCCGCTTTTGGCTATTAACGGACATTCAGCGTGCGAGCTTCAATGTCCGCTTTCGGGGGTAAAGCGGACATCCGCCATGGATAATTGACACGGTACCGACCTTGTAAGTTGGTCCTATCTTTCCGGTTTGGTCACACCATTCATCGCCGAAGCAATCTTCTGCGCCGCCCGGTCGGCCACCGCGCGCACCGGGTCATCGCTGAGGTGGGCGTACCGCTCTGTTGTCTTCGCTTGACGGTGGCCAACACATTGCCGACCAAATACAGACTGTCGCCACCAGCTACCGCCACGCTGGCAAAACTGTGACGGAGGTCGTGGAGGCGAACATCGTCGAGCTTTGCAGACCTCCGGATTTTATCCCAAGCCTTTTGCAGGCCAACGAAATGCATGCCCTTCGCGCTGGGTAGCACATAGGGGTTGCCCTCCCAGTGGGGCAGTTTCGATAGAAGTTCGAGAGCCGGCGTGCCGAGCGGTACGACTTTGGCTCCCGGTTTTAATTCCGGGAGGCGCAGGCACCCACGCTCGAAGTCAACATGGTCCCATTGCCAGGTAAGAAGCTCAGACTTTCGACATCCGGTGAGCGCCAACAGCCGAATC
>JAPULJ010000663.1 GCA_027295145.1 Alphaproteobacteria bacterium
AAGGTGTTCGATATCGTACGTCAAACCGATTGGCCGGAGCATCTGACGGGACGCGTTCTGAAGAACGATTTCGCCAAGCGCTGGTTTGGCAACGAGGCAAACCTGAAGGAAAACTTGGCGGCGGAGGTGAGCCGCTATGCCAAGGCCAAGGCGCAAGGCGACTTCGATGTCGCTGCCGTCATAGCCGGAGAATGCGTCGATCTAATCCACGACCTGCCGCCCGCTGGCGAGATTGTCGCCGCGATGGTGCGTGACGCCGAGGCGCTGCTCAAGAGAGGTTGGAAGCGCTAGCCCTACGCCGTGACCCCGAACGCCTTGCGCATTTGCTCGTAGCCCCCTTGCGCCACCGACCAGTGGCGACCGCCGAAGATGGACCGAGAATGTCTCTTGTTGGCTACAAGCAGACATGCAGTCGGCCGAAAATGAGGTCTGCTCTACCCCCAGGAACGGACATTTCCGTGGCCTCGGCTGACTTCCGTTGTTGACCCTGAGCGGACATCGCGGCCGATAATTCCAAGACAACGTATTGAGGTGCTCATCACATTCTAATCATTACCGCACGGGTACGTAGTAATAAGAAATGTTCTCAGAAAACGAAGCAAATGTTCGTGTTTTGAAATGTGCCTTGCACCAGACCTAAGGGCCGGGCGCAAGGCACACAATTTACTTTAACGGGCAGTAGTGGGATCGATGATGCCAGTCACCTTGGTGATCACCGAAGCAGGAATGCCACTTAGTTCCGCGTGCTTATGGATGGCGGCTTCATCCTCCGCCAGGTAGATACAGAAGGTTTTTTCGGCAGTCACATAGGAATGTTGCCATTGCACCTTCGGTGCCAGTTGCGCCAGCGCGGCGTTAGAGGTTTTCGCAGCACCGCCGAGTTCCGCTTCGCTCATTTTGCCGATGGTGGGAATTTCGCGTTCAATAACATACTTATTCATAACCGGTATTCCTTTCTAGCTCTGTTTATGCCCCACCTCCCCTGTGGGGCCAGGCCTCCATTCGGGCTGAAACACATTAAAAACTCCAGTTCTCAAACTGTACCAACCCGATATAGTTTCTGAACTAGACGATTGCGTAATACGCACCTAATGTGTCGGGTATTCATGAAGGTGGGGGGTCCCATGGCAACGGCGAGTTATCAACAATTCTGCCCGGTGGCGATGGCGGCGGAGATTCTGTGCAACCGTTGGACGATCGTGTTGCTGCGCGAGCTTTGCGCCGGTTCGACACGGTTCAACGATCTGCGGCGCGGCGTGCCACGCATGTCGCCGGCATTGCTGTCTACGCGGCTGAAGGAACTGGAAAGTCATGGCGTCCTAAAGCGGACCCTGATGCAAAAAAGGCCGGAAATTTTCGATTACCGGCTGACCAAATCGGGAGAGGAACTGTTGCCTGTGGTTGAGGCTATCGGCATTTGGGGCCATCGCTGGGTCGAGTCAGATCCAAGTTTGGAAAATCTCGACCCAAGTCTGTTGATGTGGGATATGCGGCGTAACTTGAATGTGGAGCCTCTGCCGTCGCGCCGAATTACCATTCACATTACCTATCCCGAATTGCCCCAGGCTCGGCAAAATTGGTGGCTGTTGATTGATCCGACGCATGGCGTCGATCTATGTTCCGTGGATCCCGGGTTTGATGTTGATCTATTTTCCCGCAGCGATTTGCGCACGATGACGGCAATCTGGATGGGGTTGGACACGGTATCGAAGGCGATCTCCGACGACCGCCTGACGCTGACTGGTGACAGGGAGATCGCTAAAGACATGCAGCAGTGGTTGGGGTTAAGCCCTTTCGCAGTTCAAAAAAAGCAGGTGACCTGATAGCCAAAAATATCTGCAATAATTTCGAACCTTAAAGCGATGTGTCCCACTCCTTGAATGTCCGCTTGTGGCTATTAGCGGACCTCTAGCGGCCTAAAAACGAAGTCTGCTATACCCCCAGGAACGGACATTCTCGGGGCCTCGGCTGACTTCCGAACCTGACCCAGAGGCGACAATCCTTGCCGTGTGGAAAAAGTCAGCAGCTTGAACACGATTGCAACACCTGTCGCGAGCGAGACGTGGCTTCAACCCCCTCGCGCGCGGCATTTCTTTTGCCACTCGCCGCGCCCTCACTGCAAAAGGCCAATATCCTTCAGTTTGATCTGGTAAGTGCTACTGTTGGGATTTAGGGAGTATGACTTCTTGAAGTCAATTATCGCACGCCGCCGCTCATTGGTCACCTCGTAGGAAAGACCACGATTGAAATAGGCATAACTAAGGTCCGGCGCCAACCGAATCGCTTGGGAAAAATCGGCAATGGCCTTCTGGTGCAAGCCGGCTTTCTCATATGCCAAGCCTCGGTAGTTGTAGGCGGCCGCATCACCCGGCTTCAGGCGTATGGCGGTGCTGTAATCTTTTATGGCATCGTCCAGGAGACCCTTGTTACCAAGGGCAATGCCGCGATTGTAGTACGCACGGGCGTAGTCTTTTTTGAGGCGGATAGCGGTGCTGTAGTCGGTGATGGCAAGGTCGAGAAAATCCATATTCTTATACGCGGCACCTCGGTTATTATACACACGGGCCAATTCCTTCGGCGCCATGTCATCGGACCCGATCGCCAGCGAGTATAATTCGATCGCCTTTCTAAAGGCACCATTTTTCTGCGCCTGCACGCCCGCGCGCGCGTAAGACGGCCCGTTCTCTTGCGCCGACGACGGCAGTTTCTCCGACTTGTCGGGGAACACCGTTGGCACAAATTTCGCGATGCTGATCGCCCGAGCCAATGAGGTCGGCGTGACCACCTGGCAGAAACGTTTTCTAGCCCGGACCCGCGCGCACATGTAATTGGCGGTCAGCCGATCCGGATAGTTTCTGGCCTGAACCTGATACTGAACGCCTTTTTCACCGAGGTCGATACGCTCGACGGAGAGCTCGGTCTCGCTGAGCAGGTCGGAAAGGGCCTCTTGAAGCCGATTCTTCTCGCGCCTGGTTGCTTCGGCGGTCCCGAATGCGGAGAGCTCGACCATAAAGCCTGCATTAGCCGGCACGAGCGCGACCTGGGGTGTGGTTGCCGACATCTGGGCCTGGCCCCGGGGGCCGCTCTCGAGGGAGTTGAGCAAGCTTTGGCTCGGTATCCCGTCGGGCGTTAGGTTCTGTCCGCGCTGGTAGGTCACGATCGCGGCACGAGTGCGAGGACCCGCCACGCCGTCGATCGGGCCGGGATCAAGCCCTCTATCTCTGAGTTGGCTCTGAATCATGAGAACCAGGCTATTATCTGGCTGGCTGGGAGACTTGTCTGTCGATTGAACGGTGAAGGCCTCGGCGCCATCGACCGGCGGGGCCTTTGACATTTGGGTTGTGGCCGGTTTATTCGCTTCTTGCTGCGCTTCCTTGGCGGCACTTTTCGCAGTGGCTTTCGAGCCCGGTGTTACAGTCGCTCCCGTGGTTTGAAGCATCCCAACCGTGGGGGCCTTGGTGGACCGATCCTTGGGTGGTTGAGTCCCTGTCTTGTCTGTACCACTGGTCGGCAGGCTCGATTGCAAAGGAATTGAGGGCACTATTTCTTCCAAAGCGGCACGTATCGATCCCTGCTGATTTCCAAGCACCGTGTCCCTGATCGTTAGCTGCACGAGGCGCCAGCATTTACGCTCCCCAAAATCCGGGCAAACGTTCTCGACGACGGCGGTATACGGCTGTTTGATCTCGGTGCCGGTGTTGCTCGTAATGGTAAGGATCGCGCTGATGGACCATATGTCGGGCGCCGACTCTAGCTCGACCGTGGGAGAATCGAACACATCCAGATCGAAAGGCACAGGACGAGAGTACTGAATGGTTTCCTGCAAAAAGTTAAGAGCGCCAATGAGCCGCTTTTCGGGTTCCTTATTACCGCCCATCAGTATGGGAATTACGACCCAGGCAGTGCCCAAGAACACAACAAGGCAGACAAATCGGATAAACCCTTTCACAATAGCCTCCCAGTTCCATCGCCTATTCTATTGCGACACCTGGCATCATGGGCGAATAGGGTTCAATTGTTCGCGAGTTCATCGGGTCTTGTAGTTACGAGTAAATATAATAGCAGAGACATTCTTTCTGTCCAACGCGTTTGGCGAATTCGTATTCCTTCAACCGACATTCCCCATCGTTCTTGATGATATCTGAGTAGCCGATGATCGCGTTCGAGGGCATACGCAACGTCATCTTGGTTTCCCAAAATATTAAACCTCGATTCCAGCATGTCATTGACGTTACCACCCTTGACCGCCAACGTTGGAGCTCCCTTGGGGTCAATCTGTCTAACACGGTGGGGGTAGGGCCAAGGTAATGGTAGCGACGGACACACGCTGCCGGCCCTTCAGTTTTAGAGTGCCGCTCGAATTCCCAAATAAATGCCTGCCCAGAGC
>JAPULJ010000664.1 GCA_027295145.1 Alphaproteobacteria bacterium
GGCAAGCCAAACGTCTACAAGACCGACCTCGGCGGCGGCGGCATGCTCATCGAGATCGGCACCGCCGCCCAGATATGGCAAGGTCAAGCGAACCTGACCACGCACACCATCGGCCAGGCGCTCGGCATTCCGGCGACCCAGGTGGGACCCGGCGACATCAACAAGTTCCGCCAAGCCTTGCAGGACGAGTTTCGTTGGGCCGAAAGCAATTGGCTGCGCTGGCAACCGAAACCGTGAGCGGGGTGCGTCGCCAACGCCGCGCCGATAATTGAGTTTACAACGGATGATCGTTGCACACACTGTTTGGTTGCGTTCATTCGCGGGATGCCGCTGGAGATGGCGAACTGGTTCGACGGATGAAGAGTATTCGAGCGAAGACGGCCCGAGCCGTTCTGGCCGCGGCATGCCTGACCATCACCCAGGCCGCCCACGGTGGCGGCGGACCTGATTGCGACTTCGAAAGGAAACCGACCATGCTCGGCCCACCACTCGAGGCGCCGTTCGTCTTCGAGACGGTCGAGCTGTCCGACGGCAGCGGCCGTCGTTACGAGGTTCGGCTCGCGCCATGCGGCGACATACTCTGCCCCATCGAGGTCCAGCTTCGCGACGACGATACCGTTTACGACACCATGCCATTGGGCGAATGCGCCATCGCGCAGCAGCCGGAGCTAGCGGGGTACGATTCCATTCTCGGCGTCGGCGATCCCCTGCGACCGGATGACGGCACGAGGGTCTGGCACATTGGGTACGAGATACGCAGCCTCGCGCTCCATGCGCGGCCAATCGAGCTTTCGGCGGGCAGGCGCGGCTTGCTTGCGCACCTGATCGGTGGCTGGGATCATACTTGGCGGATACACTATCTTTTCGTCGTTCAAGACGACCGTCTCGTTCTCGCATGGAGCGCCAACGAGGTCGACACCGAAGACCTCGCGGCGGTCCATCTCGCTGACGTCGACGGCAACGGATACCCGGAGATCCTGTATTTCTATGGGACCTATCATGGCTGGCGCGACCAGGAGAGCGACGAGACGCTCGCCGGTGTCGAGGCGGCGGTCTACCGTTGGAACGACGATACGGGCAAGATCGAAGGACTGACCCTCGCCGACGCCGGAATCCCGATCTATGCGTCGGTCGGCGGCATCTTCGATACCGTCGTGCCGGCCGAAGACACGTGGTGGAACTCGTCATCGTGCTTCTGGCTCTACTATCTGTTGCCGACGAATTTTTTTCCCGAGCTGCCGCCGGACAAGTTCATCCTCGCGAAGTTCACCTGGGACAGAGTGCTGGCCGAGAAGCAACTCGCGGCCTGTAACCCGACCGGCGATGGCTTCATCGCCGAGATTACACAGTTTCCCGCCGTCGTAATGAGGGCCCGCGTGCCCTAGGAGGACCGCCCCTTTTGCGCCCGACGATGTGCATGAGAGGAAAATTATCTCTGCTCGTTCTAGTCGTGGCTTGCTTGGCCGGCGCCCAGTCCGCGTACGGTGGCGGCGGGCCTGATTGCCACTTCGACTGGCCGCCCGACGTCATTAGCCCGCTGCTCGAAGCGCCTTTCGTCTTCGATACGATTGAGCTATCCGATGGCAGCGGTCGCCGATTCGAAGTTCGGCTGCCGTATTGTGGCGAAGCGCGTTGCCCGATCGAAGTTCGGCTTCGTGATGACGATACTATCCACGATACGGTGCAATTCAACGAATGCGCCAATGCGCAGCGGCCCGTCAGATCGAGCGACGATTGGATTCTCGGCGTCGGCGATCCACTGCGACCGGACACGGGCGTTGGGGTATGGGATACGGGCTATGAGGATTTCATCGTGTCGCTTCATGCGCGCCCAATCGATCTCACGGCTGACCGACGCGGCTTGCTCCTACATATCATCGGCGGCTACGAGCACACTTGGCGGAATCATTACCTGTTTGTCGCGCGAGACAACCGTCTTGATCTCGCCTGGTACGCCGAAGAAATCGCCGGCGTGGGCCTCGTGGCGATCGACCTCGCAGATATCGACGGCAATGGATATCCAGAGATTTTGCACTTCTATGGGTCCACCCTGGGTTACGTCCATGAGCCGAGCGGCGAGGTGCTCGGCGGCGTCGAGGCGGCGGTCTACCGCTGGGACGAAGACGCGGGCAGGATCGAAGAGCTATCGCTTGCCGAGGCCGGGCACCGCATCTATGCGTCGGTCGGCGGTATGTTCGATTCGATTGCGGCGGTCATGGACGTATCGTCGACCTCGGCGTCGTGCCTGTGGCTCTACTACGCGTTGCCGACGAACCAGTTTCCCGAGCTGGCGCCGGACAAATTCATCCTCGCCAAGTTCACCTGGGACAGGGTGCTGGCCGAGAAGCAACTCGCGGCCTGTAACCCGACCGGCGACGGCTTCGTCGCCGAGATTACACAGTTTCCCGCCGTCGTAATGAGGGCCCGCGTACCCTAGGAGGACCGCCCCTTTTGCGCCCGACAATGTGCATCCGAGGAGAATTAGCTCTGCTCGTTCTAGTCGTGGCTTACTTGGCCGGCGCCCAGTCCGCGTATGGTGGCGGCGGGCCCGATTGCGACTTCGATCGGAAGCCGACTTCACCCGGTCCACCTCTCGAGGCGCCGTTTGTCTTCGAGACGGTCGAATTGTCCGACGGCAGCGGCCGTCGGTACGCGGTCCGGCTCGCGCCCTGCGGCGAGATACTCTGCCCCATCGAGGTCCAGCTTCGCGACGACGATACCGTTTACGACGCCCTGGCCAAGGGCGACAGCTTCTCGTTCCCGAGCCACCTGCCGCACCGCTACACCAACCCCTCGGCCGACACCGAGACCGTCGTCGTCTGGGCCAACACGCCGATCACGCTCGGGCCGTAGGGGGCTGGGCGGGGCCGCCTTCTGGGTGACAAACCCTTGTAATAGCGAGATATGTTACGGCTTGGATCGGTTGTAATCTCTTGAGATTCTTGACCGAATCCATAAATTATGGTAGCAATCTGGCGGTGGTAGTGCCACCAGGGACGCGACCCCTGGCGACACCACCTGACCCGCTACGCTTTTAAGGTGCGGTCTTTCCGCACTTAACATCACCCCCCTTCCGCGGCTGGGGTTAGCGGGCGCGACCCGCCGATACAGGGCCACGAAGGCTGCAACCTTCGTGGCCCAATCTCGTTATGCAGCACCGATGCAATATTAGTCGTCCGAAGCGCCTGCAGGCGCATCATGAGTCGCTCGAATTTCGGGGCTCTCGCTACCTTGTTTCGGTGACTTCAAGAACTGAATCAGTGTCCAAATTGCCTGCTGCACTTCATCGCTCATTGGCTCGTTCAAGAGGTCAATGAGTTGATACTCAAGTGGTTTCGTTGAACCCCCATCTACATTCCCACCAAATCCACCGTACGATGGCTCTGGTGCGCGGGGAGGAGATTTGCCACTGAGCGGTTTGGTGTCTGGCGCGCGGTCAAAACGTGGTTGAACTAGCCGATCGTCACCTTGGGCAAAAAACTCGGCCTGCCGTGCGGAGCGCTCAAAAATTCGGCGGGCCTTGTCGGTTTGCTTT
Source organism: Alphaproteobacteria bacterium (assembly GCA_027295145.1). Classification (GTDB taxonomy): domain Bacteria; phylum Pseudomonadota; class Alphaproteobacteria; order JAPULJ01; family JAPULJ01; genus JAPULJ01. Next base: position 3,536 of record JAPULJ010000664.1, read on the forward strand.
GATGCAACGCCGAGCGCGGCCATTTCCCGTTCCAAAGCTTTGGCGGGGGGAAGCAAGTGGCCTCTGTATTTCTCATAGATCGCGAAATACAACGGGATGTTGAGAAACGCTTGCGAACGCGCGCGTGCTTCTTTTCCCAATTGGACCACTTCTTGACCGAGTTGCGAAAGCACCAAGCCCGATGGCTCGGCCTTATCAAGTAAGCCGAACATCCGTGCGCTCGATATTTTCAAGCGGAACGCACCGCTTACCGTCTGATCCATTTTCGCGGCGAGTTCGTCTATCTCAGAAACGCCGTGGCCAGCCCATTCATACATCGCCTGGGCCACGTTGACGGCACTATCGAGGTCGATGTACGGAAACGCGATCGTCGATCGCTCATTTTTCCGATCTGTATCGGCTTCTGTCGCCTGATCGAGTTTGGCTTTGCTGCCTGCCATCGGGGTGCCTCATTCCTTCGAACATGGTGGTAAATTAGTTGACGGCGAAGGCAGTGTCAACTGTTGTTTGCTATATTTGGAAAACATTAGCAATCGTCGTCAATCACGTCGCATAACTCACCGCCAGCGCCATGGGGCAATCCCGAACAGCTATACAGCTCGCGCGCTTCGCGCGCCTGCGCCTTTGGTTTGATTGTTGTTGAACCGACGGGCCGGCTTCGCTAAGCCGGCTGGACGTGGCGCACGCCGACGACCGGCACCATCCAATATGGAGACGACGATGACAGCGACGACGCCGCACGGCCGACCCGAGCCGAAGATCGATCCGGCGCGCCGGCCCAGCACGGGCACGAGGCCCGACGGCTCGCCCGGCGACAACGACCGCGTCGAGATCGGCCCGACCGACGTCGCCTTCGCCGAATGGGCCGAGCTGGGGCTGACGGCGCCCAATCTCGAGCGCATGCGGGCCCACCGCCTCACCCGCGTCACCGCCCAGCTTCAGGCGCGCGACTACGCCGGCGCGCTGTTGTTCGACCCGCTCAACATCCGCTATGCGACGGATGCGACCAACATGCAGCTTTGGATCGTGCACAACCCGGCGCGCGCCGCCTTCGTCTCGGCCGACGGCTACGTCGTCTTGTGGGAGTTCCACAACGGCGCGCATCTGTCGGCGCATCTGCCGCTGGTGCGCGAGCTGCGCACGGGGGCGGGCCACTTCTATATG
>JAPULJ010000665.1 GCA_027295145.1 Alphaproteobacteria bacterium
GCAATCACCAAGCACAGGACGGCGGCGGCGGCCAAACCGACGCCGATCGCGTCTGACGTGTTTTGAATGTTCTTGACGTTGATGTCATAAATGTTGATCAGCACAAAGATCGCGGCAAGCGCTAAGAATGCGAGGATCGCGGGATAGAAGGCGCCCCTCTTACCCTCCTTGAGACGGTAGCTGGACATGATCAGCGCACCGGTAGCGCCGATCGCGCCGGCCTGGTTGACTGTCGCGATGCCGAGCAGGATTGAGCCCAAAACCGCCATGATCAGCGTCAGGGGCGGCGCCAAAACCATGAAGACCCGCCGCACAAACTTGAAGTCGAATTTTCCTTCCCTGGGCACCGGCGGCGCGATAGACGGCCGTATCAGCGCGCTGACGAGGACATAAGTGACATAGAGCCCAACCAACACCAATCCCGGCAGAATGGCGCCCAGGAACATGTCGCCGGCACTCGCCGAAGTCAGCGAAAATTCGGTCGGCAGGTTGGAGGTCCCGGTCGTCCATTTATAGTTGGCGCTGCGGATGTTCAGCGCCTGATCGGTGGCGTTGGAGAGCTGGTCGGCGAGTATGATAAGCACGATCGACGGCGGGATGATCTGGCCAAGAGTGCCTGAGGACGCGATGATTCCGGTCGAAAGCGAGTTGGAATAACCGTTTCGCATCATGACCGGAAGCGAGATCAGCCCCATCGCGATGACCGTCGCGCCTAGAATGCCTGTGGTGGCAGCCAGCAACGCGCCGACCAGAATGACCGAGATGCCGAGGCCGCCTGGGATCGTCCCGAAAAGCTGGGCCATGGTTATAAGCAAGTCCGCGGCAATCTTCGAGCGCTCGAGCATAAGGCCCATGAAGATGAACAACGGAATCGCAATCAGCGTGTCGCGTTCGGGCTCCCAGTAAATGCCACGGAAATTGGTGATGCCGGCATTCAGCCATTCTGTGGGACCCCCGACGGAGAAATAGGCCTCCACATCGCCAGCGAATATGTACCCGGCGGCGGCGGCGATAAGGATCGTCATAATTGCCGATCCGGGCAAGGCAAACGCCACGGGATAGCCAGCCGCCAGCGTCATGGCCATCAAGACGATCAGCATGATCAGAAAAAATATTTCCACTGAACTTTATCTCCGGCGCCGGATCACTAGAGCATGCTCTAGATCGGCTGTACTTCGGCGGCGGGCGGTTCGGCATCCGGCTCGCGCAGGAGAATTCCGACACTGTTCAAGAATGAACTCATGAACTGAACGCTCATACTGAGGGCGTAGATCAGGAGAAACCCAGCCATTAAGTATTTGACGTACATGCCGAAGCCGCTCTGGGTAACTTCGAAGATCAGGAGCGGGCCGGTGATGACGCTGTTCTTGGTGGCCAATCCCATGGTCAAAATCACCCAGCACACGGGCAGCCCGAGGCCCAGAGATCCGATCGTGTTACACCAGGCCTTCTTCCGCTCGCTGTAGCCGGCGTACAACACGTCGACCCGTACATGGCCTTCGTGCAGCAGGGTATAGGCGCTGGAGAACAGGAAGAGCGCGCCGTACCAAAATCGTACCAGGTCCGCCATGAAGGCTTGCTCATAGGAAAAAATGAACCGCAAAAACACGATCTGAAGCTCACCCATAACGACCAACAGCGCGAGCCAGACAAACGCCGGCGTGCGATTGAATACAGCGATGATCAACGATGCGACCATCAGCGGGTAGTGCACCCAGAGGCCGCGGAAGGCGGATCTTTCGAGGTTGGCAGCTAGGTTTTTGCCAAAAACATCACTTAGAAAACCTTCGACGTGCAGGAAGGAGAGCGCGGCGTCGGCGAGACCCACCAGCAGTACCGCCCAGAAGGCCGCGCGGGCTATGTAGGCTGCCGTCGCCGCCAAGGTTTCGGCATCATGGTGCAGGGTTCGGCGGGCCTTGCGCAGGACATAGGCGGCGATCCCCGCGATCGAACCCAGATAAATCAGAAGCTGCACCGCGCCAAGGAGCATCTCGCCGCCGTCGAGCTCCGGGGACGGGGATTCCAGGCCGAACAGGCCGAGCTGCCCCAACAGCTTTACGATCCCGGGCCAGTCGTGCCAGTAGATGAGATAGGCGTTGAAAACATAGCCGAACCCGATGGCGGAGACGGACAGGGCAAATATGCGCAGCGCCGGGTCCAGCATGCCATGTCTGGTCACGGCGTCTACATTGCCCGGCGCTACAGCGATCGCGCTGCTTTCCGGCGGATTTGTGGATGAATTGGTCATTGACAAGATCGCGGTCCCCGGGCCGCGCACGCCTGGCGAAGTGGCGTTAATCGGTAAAAAAAAGAAGCGGAGCGCGAACGCTCCGCTTCTATATAGTAATGCCCGTGCCGGGTTAGATTCCCAGAATACGGTTACGTTGGGCGACATAGGCTTGGTCAGAGATCTTCGACCAAGCTGCCAGATCACTACGATTTGCTCGGAAGCTGTCGTCGATTTCTTTGGCCAGCTTGCTGTGCCCGCGGACGGTTACGAACACCTGCTCTGCGGCCTTGCCGAATGCGTCGTAGATGTCGTCGTTGAACGCACGCAGCTTGACACCATGGTCGGTGATCAGGGATTTAAGCGCACTACCGCTCTTCGAGTTGTATTCGGCCATCATGATATCGTTCTCGGCCGCGGCCAGGGCGGCGATAATAATCTGATCGTTCTTGCTTAGCTTGCCCCACCACGACGCATTCATGCCGAAGGACAGCATCGAGCCCGGCTCGTGGAAGCCGGGATAGTAGTAGTATTTGGCTGCCTCGTAGAACTTCATGAAGCGATCGTTCCACGGCCCCACCCACTCGGTGGCGTCGATCGCACCAGAGACCAGGTTCTCGTAGATTTGGCCGCCCGGTATTGACACCGGCGAGGCGCCGAGCTTGGCCATCACGTCGCCGCCAAGGCCCGGGATACGCATTTTCAGGCCCTTCAGATCGGCCACCGAGTTGATCTCTTTGCGGAACCAGCCGCCCATCTGGACGCCGGTGTTACCCGCCATGACGCATTTCAGGCCAAAGCCGCCAGCCAGCTTGTCCCACAACTCCTGGCCGCCGCCGAAGCGGATCCAGGCGTTCATTTCGGTGTAGGTCAGACCAAATGGAACCGACGTGAAGTAGGCCCAGCCCGGGTGTTTGCCTTTCCAATAGTAGTCCGCGGCGTGGTAGGCCTGTGCCTTGCCCGACGCGACTTCATCGAACGAGTCAAAGGCGCCGACACGCTCCTTGGCAGCGAAATATTGGACCTGGATACGGCCGTCAGTGGCGGCGGTGATGCGTTTGGCGAGACGCTGAGCGCCGGTGCCGAGACCGGGAAAATCGCGTGGCCATGTTGACACCATGACCATCTTGATCCGCTTTTGCGCCAACGCCGGTTTCGGGAAGGTCGAACTGGCCGCAACGGCGGCGCCTCCTGCAGCAGCGACAGTTAGGAATGAACGACGTTTCATGGACATTTCCTCATTGTTTGCCTTCGCTCCACCTGGGACGCGAGGTCTGTTTTGGCGTGGCCGCCCATGAGGC
>JAPULJ010000666.1 GCA_027295145.1 Alphaproteobacteria bacterium
TACAGCGACACCGGCAGCCTGTTGGCCGGACTGCACAAAGATGGTTTCCCCGAGCTGGCCCATGGACCGATGCCCTCCGACATCCTGCGCGCGGGCGGCGAGGCGGCTGTCAAGCGGGGGCTCGCCTATCTAATCGACCGCTTGCCGGACGTGCTAGAAGGCAGCGTCTCCGGGGAAACGCAAACCGCCGCCTTCAACATGGCGGTGCTCGGCCAATTGCTCGGAACACCGCTTCAACCGAACTTGACCGATCACGTGCTCATGCTCGAGGAGACGGCGGAGCATATGTACAGAATTGACCGGTCGCTGTTTCATATCACCAGCAATCCGGGCATCAGAAGGGTTTCCGGCATCATGCTCGGCCGTTGCAGCGACATCCCATCGAACGATCCGGATTTCGGCCAGACCGAGGAACAGACGATCCGGCACTGGTGCGAGGCATCGGGGATCCCCTATCTCGGCCGCGCGGACATCGGCCATGACATCCATAACAAAGTCGTGCCCATCGGGAGACTGCAGCCCGCCTGATCGGGGTGGTCCGCTCTTCAGGGTCAAACCGACCTAGTGGATAAAGGCGGACTTCGCCGTAGAAACGTCTGCTTTCTGTTCGAGAGGGAAGATTGCGGCAAATACCTGCAACTTTCGCGTCTAACTGAGTCTGTTTTCCAACTCTGAAGTTAAAGAACAGATCAAGCCATTACCGGATATGCTGGGCGGTGTAAAATGTCGGCTACCTATGGTATCTTCCGCCGGGCAAGGTGGGTACAGATGCCGAGCAGCACGAGGGCGCACCAGAAAAACCACTTTTCCGTCGACGGGTTGAGCACACTGACTTTGCTCGAGGACGGACTCGATGCCCTGGATCTCGGGTTGGGTATATTCGACTCCGATCTGCAGCTGATCGAGTGCAACCGACTTTTCCGGAAAATCCGCGCCTACCCGGCCAACCTGTGCCAGCCTGGCGTTAGCCTGCGCGACCTCCTGAGCCATGACCACGCCCATGGCTATCTAAGCGACAATGGCTCTGGCGACCCCGTCGGCGCATGGCTGGATCGCGCAGCCGACAGGATTCGCTATTCCACTGAGGACGAACAGGAAGATGGGCGAATCATCGCCATGGCGATGACGCCGATTGGCGACCAGGGCGTCCTCGTCACCGTTGCCGACATTACCGAACGCAGCCGCGCCGAGCGCGCCCTTCGCGCCAGCGAAGAATGGCACGATCTGGTCACCGAAGCCTCCTCCGAAGGCATCTACGACTGGAACGTACGCACCAACGATCTCAAGGTTTCCTATCGCCTGACCGCAATGCTCGGCCTCTCGCCTGGCGATCTCACCTCGATGGACTGGGGCAAAAGGGTTCACCCCGAAGATCTTGAAGCGTATCGCGCGGCGATCGCCAGCCACTTCAAGGGCGAGACGCCCTATCTCAAGTGCGAATACCGCATCCGCCGCAAATCGGGCGACTACATCTGGATGTCGGACAGCGGAAATTGCGTACGTGACGAGACCGGCCGGGCTGTACGCCTGGTCGGCGCCGTTTCGGACATCACGGCGCAAAAGCTTGCGGAGACTTCGCTGCAAAAAAGCGAAGAGCGTTACGCGCTCGCCATGCAGGCAATCAACGAAGGCGTTTACGACTGGGATATCGAAAGCAACGAGACCTTCTACTCCAGCGGCGTGCGCTCGGCGCTCGGCCTCGATCCGAGCCAGCTGAAGAACTCAGAGGACTGGGTCAGCCGAATCCACCCTGATGACATCGGTAAATATCGACAGGCTCTGGTGGATCATTTCAAGGGCCGGACCGACCGCTTCGAATGCAAGTTCCGTTATCGTGGTCCGGATGGCCAATGGCGCTGGGCCCGACAGCACGGCATCGCACAGTTCAACGAGGATGGCCGCGCAGTGCGGATGATCGGCGCGACGGGAGATATCACCGAACTTCAGGAACAACGGTCGGCGGCAGTTGAAGCGCGCGAGCAACTGGCCAAGGCGATTGATTCAATTTCCGAAGGGTTCGCGATTTACGACGCCGAAGACTGCCTGGTACTTTGTAATGATCAGTATCGGGCTTTGTACCCGGGATTGGAGGATGTGTTGGTTCCCGGGACCGCTTACGAGGCTGTGTTGCGGGCGCTGGCCGAGCGAAAGATCGTGGCCGATGTCGGCGACGACATCGAAGCCTGGGTCCGCGAACGCCTCGAGAAGCACCGCAATCCGGGTCAGCCCTATGACTCGCCGCTCACGGACAAACGCTGGGCCAAGGTCGCCTGGCGGAAGACGAGCGACGGCGGCATCGTCGGCGTCTTCACCGACATCACCGTCCTGAAAAACGCAGAAATCGCATTGCGCGAAAGCGAGGAACGTTACGCGCTGGCCATGGACAGCGCGAACGAAGGCCTCTGGGACTGGGACATTGCAAGCCAGAAAATCTTTATCTCGCCGAGGCTGGCGGTGGAACTGGGCCTCACCCTAGATCAGGACGGCCGAATTTCGACAAATTACTGGCGTAATCGGATTCACCCGGACGATGTGGGTAAGTTCGAGGACGCGCTGCGGGCGCATCTGCGCGGCCAAACCGAGTTTTACAGCTGCGAATTCCGCACGCTCGACGCCCGGCAGGAATATATCTGGGTCTACCACCGTGGTCTGGGCCTGCGGGATAAG
>JAPULJ010000667.1 GCA_027295145.1 Alphaproteobacteria bacterium
TTCTTTGTAAAGGATGGGCGTCGATGGAGGCGAATAATACCGAGGCGCGGCGCGCCGCGCGCCTCAAGCGCGCCTTCACGGCCGAGGAACGGGCTTCGCTCAAGCTGCTGACGATCGTGCGGCTGATCGTCATCGCGACAGTGATCGTCTTTCTCCTGTCCCGCTTTCCCGACGCATCGGGGCTCTTTTGGTCGGCGCTGACGCTGGCCTATGCCTTTGTTGGTGGGGTCCAGTACGCCATCGGCCGTTCGCGTTTCAACGCGCCGTGGCAGAAATTTCTCTTCATCGCTCTCGACCTTGCCTTGGTGACATTTATCATCCTCTACCCGAACCCATTTATCGCCCAGGCCGTACCGCTACCGACGCTCCTCAAATTCCCCAGCTTTCCCTTCCTGTTTGTCGTTGTCGCCATCATGGCGCTGACTTACTCGCCAGCGGCGGTGCTGTGGGCTGGCCTGGCCGCGGTTGCCATTTGGGGCGCGGCGATTTTGTGGATCCTGTCCCTGCCGGACAGTTTTTCCCAAGCCAGCCTGCCAGTATATTCCGACCTTCCATTGCCGCAGTTGTTGAAAGTCTACGGCGATCCGAACTTCGTCGATCTCGGTGGGTGGATCCAGCAAACTTTCCTGATGCTGGTCTTTGTCGGCATTCTCGCGACTGCGGTGTGGCGGGCCAAACGCCTAGTCGGTCGGCAGGCGCGGGCCGAACGGGCACGGGCCAATCTCGCGCGCTATTTCTCACCGGGGCTGATCGACGAATTGACCGAGAGCGATGAGCCGCTGGGAGCAGTGCGCAAGCAGGATATCGCAGTCTTATTTGCCGACATCGTCGGATTTACCGCGTTGTCGGAGAAGGCGCGGCCAGAGGAAGTAATTGGATTGTTGCGCAATTTCCACGGCCGCATGGCGCGCGAGGTATTTGCCCATGGAGGCACGGTCGACAAATATATCGGCGACGCCATCATGGCGACCTTCGGGACGCCGCATACCGGACCCCATGACGCGGCCCATGCGTTGGCCTGCGCCCGCGCCATGCTGGGATCGGTCGAGGCGTTGAACCAAGAACGGAATACCGCGGGCGATCCGCCGATCGCGATCGGGATCGGCGTGCATTACGGACCCGTGGTGCTGGGCGATATCGGTGACGAGCGGCGGCTCGAATACGCGGCAATCGGCGACACTGTCAACGTTGCCGCCCACCTAGAAGCAATGACCCGCGAGGTCGGCTCCCCACTGGTTGTCAGCGAAGATGTCGTCGAGCGCGCCAAACTCGAAGACGAAGACAACAGCGCCCTGCGGGACCTGCACCGAAACGGCAGCGCCACCGTGCGCGGCCGGGCGGAGAAGGTTCCGGTTTGGATGCTGGGTGCGGTAAGCGGCCCAACGACCCGATGATAGCGCCGGCCCACCTTCCGTTGTATACCCGCGCCCCATGAACCTGATCACTGACCAACGCTCGCTGGATGACTTTTGCGCCCGGCTGGCGGGTGAGAAATATATCACCGTCGATACCGAGTTTCTGCGCGAGAAGACCTACTGGCCGATCCTGTGCGTCGTCCAACTGGCCGGCGCCACGGAAGCGGCGGCGATCGACGCGTTGGCCGACGGTATCGATCTTGCTCCGGTTTACCGGCTGATGGGTGACGCCAAGATCCTCAAGGTCTTCCACGCCGCGCGTCAGGATGTCGAGATTTTCTTTCACGACGGCGATGTCATCCCGGCGCCGATGTTCGACACGCAGGTCGCTGCGATGGTCTGCGGCTTCGGCGATTCGGCGAGCTACGAGACGCTGGTGCAGAAGCTGGCCAAGAAACAACTCGACAAATCCTCACGCTTCACCGATTGGTCGCGGCGTCCGCTGACCGAGCGGCAAATCAAGTACGCCATCTCGGACGTGACCCACCTGCGGGTGATCCACGACAAACTGGCAAAGAAACTAGAGCAATCGGACCGGGCCGGCTGGCTCGAGGCCGAGATGGCGATCTTGAGCAACCCCAAAACCTATCGCACCGAGCCCGGGGATGCCTGGCGGCGGCTCAAGTCCCGCTCGCGCAAGCCGCGCTTCCTTGCCATCCTGCGTGAAGTCGCGGCGTGGCGCGAGCGCGAGGCCCAGAGCCGCGATATACCGCGTAACCGCGTGGTGCGCGATGAGGCCCTGATGGAGATCGCCGCCCATGCCCCGCGCAACGCCGAGGCGCTGGAACGAACCCGCGGGCTGCACCAGGGATTCTCGCGCAGTCGGGCCGGCCTGGCGCTGCTCGAAGCCGTCGCACAAGGCATAGCACTGCCCGAGGCGGAGTGCCCGCACCTGCCGGAAAAGGCACAATTACCCAAGGGGGTTGGACCGGTGATCGAACTCCTGAAGGTGCTGCTGAAGATGCGCTGCGACGCTGAAGACGTTGCCCAAAAACTGGTTGCTTCCTCGTCCGACATCGAGGCCATCGCCGGCGACGACGAAGCCGACGTGCGGGCATTGAAGGGTTGGCGGCGCGAGCTGTTCGGGACCGACGCGCTGGCTCTGAAAGCCGGCCATATTGGGCTAACGGTGCGCGGCAACAAGTTGCGCGTGGTCGATACTGGCGATGGCAATTAACGCGCAACCCTTGGAATAGCCGGCGCCCACGCCCGCTCACCGCTCAGTCGCCACATTCCTCCCTCAGTCAATGCGCCGACTTGGATTTGGCGAAGCCATCCTCGTTGATCATCAATCCTGTAAGGAGAATCAAAGAAAAGCATTACCCATTTGGTTGCCGGCTTGGCAATTTCCGGTCTCACGTTTGCCGGCTCTATGTTCGCCGGCACGTTCGCTACTTTCGCGGGGAACCATGGCGGCGTGCGCATCGGAACCCTGACCTGCGCGCAGGCCGGCAATGGCTCAACCTGATCACCCATATCTTGAGCCCAACCGCTAGAGCATCAGGAACCGCCGTCGGCGTTTCTTATTTGCCAACTTCGTCCCATTTGATCCGCCAGTTTGCTCATGCGCCGCTCGACCGATTCGCCGAGCATTACCCGCCCCATCGAACCGACAGCAAGAACCAGCTCGTTCTCCTCAAGTCGAAGCGGTGATTCGGCGAGAACTGCCGCATCGCCGCCACTGAAACTAAGGGCGAGGCGGATTGCCAAGCCCAGCGTTACCGCCGCTTCGATACCCGCCAGATCGAGCCCGATGGCGCCGGCAAACCGTCGTCTCTCCGGCGCATCGGCCCCGCCGTAGCGCGCCAATATCGCCATGGCGAGATAAGCCCGTCCGGGATGGTCGATACCCGAGACGGCGAAACGCAGGGCGCGTTCGAACCCGTACTCGGCGCGGTAGCTGGGATGCTCGGTCCAGCCGGTATCGCCGATGATACAGGCAGCTTCGCGCAAGCGTCGTTCGCTTGACGTCTCTTCCTCGAAAAGAGGCGCGGTCCAGGTCACCAGTGCGCCGTCCAAGCCATCGAACCGCCCGAAACGCCGGGCCAGGTTGTGCGCCGCCGACAACAACGGATCACGCGCTCTCTCTTTTGCCGAAAGCGCGTCGTAAAGCACGCCTTCGCGCAGGCCTTGGGCCGAGAACACGACCTCGGCCGGCTTAGCCGCATCGAGCAACGCGCCCATCAACATGGCCGCCGCCGATACGCCTTCGAGACGCCGCATCGTCACCCCCGGCAGGCGGTCCAGCGAATCCTGGCTGAGCCCGCCGATCAACCGCACCACGTCCGCCATATCGCTGCGGCTGACCGTGTACCGGTCGATCACGCGAAGTCGGTAGCCGCTTTGGTTCATGTGGATTCGCGCCAGCGCCCGCCAGGCGCCACCAACCGCATGCAGGGCGTCGCCATTGGCAAGGTCGAGCCAGTCGAGCTTGGCAAAATGTTCGGCGATAAAAGCTTCGAGGGACGCGCCCTGGCGCCGAGCTTCGTTGAGGCGAAATGAACCGAGGGGAAGGGTCGCATGGTCCCCACTGTCCCCTTGGCGGAGCGAGACCAGTTCGAGACTGCCGCCGCCGAGGTCGCCCATGATGCCGGCGGCGGCGGCGTGACCGGCGATGACGCCGTAGGCGGAAAGTCGCGCTTCCTCATCACCATCCAGGACGCGCATATTAACGCCGCAGCGCTTATTGATCATGGCCGCGAAGTCGTCACTGTCCTTTGCTTCGCGCACCGCGGCGGTGGCGACGACATGCAGTTTGGCCACCCCCATACCCCGCGCCAACGCCGCGAAGCGTGGCAGATTCTGCAATGCCAGCGCCACCCCCTCGGCATCGAGGCATCCAGTTGCTGGCAGGCTGCGGCCTAGCCCGCATAGAACCTTCTCATTGAAGAACGGTGTCGGCGCACGCTTGGGGCCCTGATAGACGACCAACCGGATCGAGTTGGATCCGATGTCGATGACGCCGAAGCGCGTCTCCTTCGCGGACGCCTTTTTCATGCGCCCTCAATCGCTGGGCGGTCGCGCCCGTTCCCTTGGCTGCCTCGCATTAGCTCGGGCGCGCGGTCGCGCTTGTCAGAAGCCATGCACCGGCATCTGGTTGGAGCCGTACACTTACACTTGCAGAGACCTCATCCTGAGCTTGTCGAAGGATGGAATTAGCACTTGCCGGAAGACGTCGAGGCAAGCTTACCGGCCCTTGGTGAAAGACTGGTCGAGGACCAGGCGCGGCATCGCCGGTTTGCTCTTCATCGCGCTGCCCTGGCCGGACAGGCTGGGATTGGTCATGAAATAGTCGTGGCAGGCGAAACCACCCTCGGCCGGAGTGATCCGTTTGTAGTCGCCAACGCCGTTGAGAGCCCAGCTCTGCAGATCGTCCTTGAGGTTGCCGACCATGATCTGTTCGAGGATTTGGCGATGCACGGTCTCATTCTCGATCGGGATCATTGTTTCAACCCGGCCGTCGAAGTTTCGCGGCATCCAATCGGCTGACGAAAAGAAGACCTTGGCCTTGCCCGACGGCAGCGTATGACCGTTCGCGAAAGCGCAGATGCGGGCATGTTCGAGGAAACGCCCTATAATGCTCTTGACGCGAATATTGTCCGACAGGCCGGGGACGCCCGGCCGCAGGCAGCAGACCCCGCGCACGATCAGATCGATCGGCACCCCCACCTGGGAGGCGCGGTAGAGCGCATCGATTGTTGCCGGATCGACGATCGCATTGAGCTTGGCCCAGATACCCGAGGGTTTGCCGGCCTCGGCGTTGGCGATCTCCACCTCGATTAGCGCGATCAGTGTCTGGCGCATATCGACCGGCGAATAGGCGATCTTCTCCATCGCCTCGGGCCGGGCGTAGCCAGTCATGTAGTTGAACAGCCGCATCGCATCGCGCCCTAGGGCCGGATCGCAGCTGAAGAACGAGAGGTCGGTGTACACTCGGGCGGTGATCGGATGGTAGTTTCCAGTGCCATAATGAACATATGTGCGCAGCCGACCGCCCTCGCGGCGCACCACCAGCGAAACCTTGGCGTGGGTCTTGTAGTCTATGAAGCCGTAAACGACCTGCGCGCCGGCGCGTTCGAGGTCGCGCGCCCAGCGGATATTCGCTTCCTCATCGAAGCGGGCCTTGAGCTCAATCATCGCGGTGACCGACTTGCCGGCCTCGGCGGCGTCCACCAAAGCCCGCACAATCGGCGAATCCTGACTGGTGCGGTAGAGCGTCTGCTTGATGGCGACGACCGCAGGATCGTCGGCCGCCTGGCGCAGAAACTGGACCACAGCATCGAAACTTTCGTAAGGATGGTGAACGACGATATCCTTGGCCTGTATCGCCGCAAAGCAATCGCCGCCATGATCGCGGATGCGCTCGGGAAAGCGCGCATTGAACGAGGGGAAGAGAAGTTTGGGATTTTCCTCGGCGATGATCTGACCGATATCAGCAAGCCCCAGGATGCCGTCGAGCTCGAAGACATCCATCGGATCGACCCCAAATTCGCCGATTAGAAAATCGCCCAGCTCGCGCGGCATGCCGGCGTTGATCTTTAACCGGATCACCGAGCCACGGCGGCGGCGTTTGAGCGCCGACTCGAAGTGTCGCACGAGGTCTTCGGCCTTTTCCTCGATCTCGATCTCGCTGTCGCGGATGACCCGGAAGTAGCAGCGCCCAAGCTCCTCGAAGCCGGGAAAGAGGTGGCCGAGATGGAGCCCGACCAACTGCTCGAGCGGCAGGTAGCGGGTATCGTCGCCGGGGAGTGGCACGAATCGCGCCGCCTGAGTAGGCAGCGGCACCAACGCGAATAGCGCTTGCTCGATTTGGGGACGACGCAACTGGAAGGCGATGCCGAAACCGAAATTGGGTATGAACGGAAAAGGGTGCGCCGGATCGACGGCGAGCGGCGTCAGGATCGGGAAGACGTGATCGAAGAAATAGGATTCGAGCCAGTCTCGGTCGGTGTCGCTCAACTCGTTCGGCCGCACAACCGAGATCCCGGCCCCACGCAACTCCTCGCGCAGCGTTCGCCAGCAGGTCTGCTGGGTCCGCATCAGCTCGCTGGCGCGGGCGCTGATCGCTTGCAGCTGCTGGGCTGGATTCATGCCGTCCTGGCTCTGGGCGATCACCCCAGCGCGGACCTGGCCTTTGAGCCCGGCCACGCGAACCATGTAGAATTCGTCGAGGTTGCTCGCCGAGATCGACAGGAAGCGCAGCCGTTCGAGCAGCGGATGGCGAGGGTTGTCCGCCTCTTCGAGCACGCGCTCGTTGAAGGCGAGCCACGACAGCTCGCGATTTATGTAGCGCGACGCCGGTTCTTCAAATTCCGCGCCGCGTTTGCGACTCGCTACCTTGCTCACGG
>JAPULJ010000668.1 GCA_027295145.1 Alphaproteobacteria bacterium
ACGTTCAAAAAGGCAAGCATCTGAGCGGGCAGTCCGGCGAAAAGGTAAGCGAGCCAGCCGGTCACCGCAAACCCGCTGGCAAGGCCGCCGAAGCACCAGTTCATGGCCGCCCGCCAGTCCCAGTATTTCTGCAGTTTGCCGACCAACGGATTGGCCGGATCGGACATCCGGTCATCGTCGAATTCGTTTGGTTCCACGCTGCGGCCGGGGACTGCCGGCGTCGTGTAGAGGTATTTGATCTGCGGATCGGTGCCGAGCTCTTCATGGAGGCGGAAGTAGGGCTTCTCTTGCGTCAGCTTCGAGACGGTGCTCTGGGGATCGTTGAAGTCGCCGAAGCGGATCGCCTGGCTGATGCAAGAAGACGCGCAGGCCGGTGTAACGTCGAGATCCTCGCCGGGGGTCAGCCCGACTTCCTTGGCTTCGTCGATCTTGTCGATGCAAAAAGTACATTTCTGAGCAACGCCCTCGCGCTCCTTGTGCCGAGCCTTCTGCTCCTGGACCGTCGCCTCGCCATAGTACCATTTGTGATCGTGGACGATGGTGCGCGCCTGATAGGGGCAGGCGACGGCGCACGAAGCGCAACCGATGCACAGATCGTAGTCCATCGTGACCAGCCCGTCGGCGCGCTGGCGGGTGGCGCCGGTCGGGCACACCGGAACGCAAGGGGGCTCGGCGCAGTGCTGGCAGCCGACCACAAGAAATAAGCGCTCGACATCGGGAAAGCTGCCGGTCTCGACATCGAGCACGCTACGCCATTGGACCCCCGGTTGGGTATCGTTCCAGTGCTTGCAGGCGATCGTGCAGGTTTGACAGCCGACGCACCGGTTGACATCGATCACCATGCCGTAGCGGGGGTTGTCGGTTTTGGCCGAGGATTGCTTCATCGCTGGTTTCCTGCGTCACTCATGTTTCGAACGCTCTTTGTCAATTTACCGAAACCTCTGCCTCACTCCGCCGCCTGGCTTTGGTAGAGGTGGCGCTCGGAGGTCTTGTAGATGCGGACTTTCATCAAGTCGGCGCCGCTGCCGGTGCCATCGGTGAGCTTGAGCGAAATGTCGGTCACCATATTCAGGCTCGGCAGTTTGAGGTCCTTGGCGAAAGGCGTCTTCCAGTGGTTGAACTGGCCGATCATCAGGACCGTATCGGGGCGGATGCCTTCGCGCAGGACTGCCTTGCCCTCGGTAACGCCGGTGACCGATTCGATCACGACTTCATCGCCGTCCTCGACGCCGAGTTCTCGCGCGCGGGTGCGGTTGATGATGATCCCCTTGTGACCGGCGATGTTGTCGGCGACCTCGTAGATCAGCGGCAGGCCGACATTGGCGCCCCAGGAATACTGCATCGAATGGGCGGTCAGTGCCCAGAACGGGTAGTCTTTGGGGTCGCGGCCGAAGTCCGAGGCGTAGTTCTCCCAGATATCGCCGAAGCGTTGGTAGGTCGGCATGAACTCGTATTCTTCGAGTTGCTTCTCCCACCATTCGACGCCGATCTCGCCCAAACGGTGCGCCAGTTGGCGTCCGTGTCGGGTGAGCCGTTCCTGGTAGGGCAGCTCGAAACGCAGGCCCTTTTTTTTCAGCGCCGGGTAGAGGTACCAATCGATCTCCTTGAAATCCGTGAGCATGTATCCGTGCTCCTGGAACCAGGCGAGATCGTTGACCTCCTTGCCCTTGGTCATGTCCCAGCTCACCGCCTTGCACATGGCGTCCCAGACATCTTCGCTAACAGGCGCCTGGCCCATGGGCAGGGAGAAGTCGTATTTGTCCTTGCGGGCGAGGCGGCTGCCGGCGGCGCCGTTGTTGATCGCCGCGACATACTCGTCCAGAATCCCGGCTTCCTCGGCCAGCCGGGTGGCGATGTCGGACATGTCCATCGTGTCGTTGAGCGGCTCGATCGCCTTCTGGCGGATTGCCCAGCCTTGGTGGTGCCAGAAATTTTCCTGAAACTTGGTGCCGCCGATGCGGATCAGTTGGGTACTCTCCAGATCGGTCGATTCGGGTAGCAGCACGTCGGCGTAGTGGTTGGTCTCGTCCATCGTGTATGAGAAGGCGACGATAAAGGGGAACTCGGCCAGCCTCTTGCCGACTTCGTTCGCGTTCCACGAACTGATGGCGGGGTTGGTGCGGTAGCAGATCCACATGTCCGGCGGCGACGTCCGCGGCCAGTTCTTGGGTTGCTCCTTCTGGAACAGCCAGGGCAGATGCGCCGGCCCCAGCGCCGCCGACCAGGGCGAGTCCAGAACCAGCGGCACCAAGGTCTTGTAGGCATTGCGGATGTGCGGCGTGCGGTTCCATTCGTTGGACGAGGTCGGGTTGAACTCGTGGCGCATGAAGCCGTCCTCTCCGGCGATCACCGAGTCGATCCGGCTGGCCGCCGGCCTTACCAGCTTGACCGTTGTCCCCAGGGTCCCGCCCGGTACTTCCAGCGCGCCGACGAGGCAGACCAAAAGAGTCCGCGCCCAGCAGCAATTGTAGCCGCCCCAGCCGTTGTTGACGCCCTTGCCGAGCATTATCGCGACCGGCCGGAAAGGAAGGGTCACACCCTCGATTTCGGTGGTCTGGCCGATGCAGGCCTGCTCGACGAACTCGTCGGCGATGCGCCGGATGGTCTCCGCCGGCACCCCGCACTCGCCCTCGGCCCAGTCGGCGTCGTGGCGCTGCATGTGCTCGAGAAGGAGCTGGAAGGAGGGCTTTGCCTCGGCCTTTTTGTGAGTGAATTCCTGATTGTCGACACCGTGCTCGACGCCGGCAACCGTGAAGCTACCGGTCAGCGCGGGGTCCTTGATCTTGGCATCGAAGGGTTTGGCTTTATTGTCGGCCAGATCCCAGATCAACGGTTTGCCGCTCCTGGTGTCGCGCATATACCAGCCGTTGGGCCCTACCAGATAGGGCGAGTTGGTGCTCTCCTTGAGGTTGGCGACATCGCAGGTTTTCCGGTAATCCTGCTCGACGATAATCCGGTGGATCAGCGCGTAGAGGAAGGCGGCATCGGTCTTCGGCTTGATCGGCACCCATTCGGCCGAAACCGCGCCGGTGATCGACATGTGCGGCTCGACCTGGACCCGCTTGACCCCGCGGTCGCGGGCGTCGGCCTGACGCCAGACGCCGATGACGCCGCCGGTGGTCTCGGTATTGTTGCCACAGTTGATGATGTAGTTCACCTTCGGCGTGTCCGGGGAAACGATAAAAGCGCGGTGCCACAGCTCGCCGTAAAGATGCTCGGAATGGTAGCACTTCACCCCCTG
This sequence comes from Alphaproteobacteria bacterium, assembly GCA_027295145.1. Classification (GTDB taxonomy): domain Bacteria; phylum Pseudomonadota; class Alphaproteobacteria; order JAPULJ01; family JAPULJ01; genus JAPULJ01. The sequence goes on from JAPULJ010000668.1 coordinate 3,242, forward strand.
GCCGGCGCCGTAGCCCTGGTCGATTGGCCCCCAGCCGGCCAGGAAAGCAGTGAGGGTGCCCATATACTGAACCGGTGTGCCACCGCCGCCGGTCGTGGAGGCAAGGCGCGGCACGCCTTCATCATTGAGCAGGCCCTTGGCGCGGATATCGCGCAGCTTCTTGCCGATGATCTCGAACGCCTCGTCCCAGCTGATCGGCACGAAGCCGGGGTCCTCGTTGCGGCCCTTGAGCGGGTTGGTGCGCTTCATCGGCTGCTTGACGCGGTGGGGGTTGTAGGTTTTCTGGATCAACCCGTAGGCCTTCACGCAGACCCGTCCGCCGCCGGGATGTTCGTCCTTGATGTCATAGTTGGAGACGATGCGGGTGGCGACGCCGTCCTCGACTTCGACCTTCATTAAGTCCGGTCCGGCAACGCACTGATAGCAATACATCGGAACCGTCTTTTTGGTGGTGGTCTTAGCTGTCTTGGTCATCGCGTTTCTCCGGTGTGGTCAAAAATTCCGCCACAACTGCAACATCACCCGTCACCCCGAATTAGATCTGGGGTCCATGCCGCCCGTCCGTTTGGACCCCGGATCAAGTCCTGGGTGACAAACCGAGCGGCAGAAAGCTCAATTCATGCCCTTCACCTTCTCCGCCTTCTTCCTCAGGCGCTCGCCTTGCTTTTCCTTGTTGATGACGAAACGGACGTGCTTGCCGCGGCCAACCTGTTCGAGCGGGTCGTGGACTTCAAGCTCGAAAGTGATGCGGGGGCCCTCGATCTCGACCACCTTGGCCGTCACATCGACATGCATGCCGAGCAACGTGGCACCCATATGGTCGACCGCGATGTGGGCGCCAACCGAATCCTCGCCGTCCTCGGAGTGCTCCATGATCAAATCGCGGCAGGTGTGTTCCATGTCGCGAACCATGTTCGGCGTCGAATAGACGCGCAGCTCATCGCCCATGAAGTCGATGGTGCGCTCGCGGTCGATGTCGAAGCGCCGCATCGATGTTGCGCCGGCCTTGATCGAGTCTTTCACGGGGCGGTCTCTCCGGTTGGATGTTGAGGATAGGACAGTTGTTGGTCGGCCATCTATGATGCCTTTTTCCTCGCCGCTTCACCGCTGTAGGTGGCGCGTAGCTCGTTTTTGAGGATCTTGTTCATGGCACTCTTGGGCAGCTCGCTCAGGAAGACGTAGCGGCGCGGGATCTTGTATCCGCCGATCAGCTCGCGGCAGTGGGCAATCAATTCCTGCTCGTCGAGGCTTGCCCCTGGAGCCGGAACGATGGCCGCGAGCAGCGCTTCGCCATAAGTTTCGTCGGGTACGCCGACGACGGCGCATTCGTGGACATCTCCGTGCTGATATAAGGCCGCTTCGACTTCCGAGGAATAGACGTTTTCGCCGCCCGTGATGATCATGTCGTTCATACGGTCGAGCAGAAAGATGTAGCCGTGCTCGTCCATGCGGGCGATGTCGCCGGTGTGGAACCAACCGTTGCGGAAGTTTTTCTTGGTTTCCTCCGGCCGGTTTAGGTAGCCGTGCAAGGAGACGTTGGGTGCCCGAACGACGATCTCGCCGGGTTGGTTGGCGGGTAAATCATTGCCGTCAGCGTCGCGGATGCGCAGTTCGACCCCCGGCAGCGGCCGCCCGACGCCGCGCAGGATTTCGAGATCGCCGGTCTCGATCGCCCGGACGTGCTCGGACATCGGCAGTATGGTCAACAACGGCGAAGTTTCGGTCAGCCCGTAACCCTGGACCAACTCGATCCCCTTGAACGCCTTCAGAGATTTCTCGATCCATTCGGCGGCCATCGGCGAGGAACCGTAGAGCATGTGGCGCAGGCTCGAGAGATCGTAGCGCTCGAAATCTTTCTCCTGCAGCGCCATGATGATCATCGTCGGCGTCAGCATTGTCGCCGAGACCTTCAGCGATTGCATGATTTCGAGCATCGCCCGACCCGAGAACACTGGCAGGAAAGCGTGTGCCGCCCCGGCCAAGGTGAAGCAGGTGCCGTAGAGGTCGGCCGAATGGAACATCGGGGCGACGTGCAGGTAAACATCGTCCTGTCGCGATTCGATCTCGAAGCCGACCGCCATGCCGTCGGAGACGATGTTGCGGTGGCTGAGGCGCACCCCCTTGCTGCGGCCCGTCGTGCCGCCGGTGTAGAGCAGGATGGCGTCGTCATCCTCGGCCGGCCATTGCATTGGCAGCGCCTTGGCATTGGCCAGCAGCGTATCGTATTCCGGGCGGTCGATTCCGCCGCTACTCGATCCAATGCCGAGCACGTTAGCGGCCCATGGTCTGAGTTCCTCAGCCTCCATAATTCCGGCGAAGCAATCCTCGACCACAACCAGCCCGCATTCAGAATTCTCGAAGATGTAGGCAATCTCGGTTGCCGCCAGACGGGTGTTGACCGGCACCGGGATGGCACCGAGCCAATATCCCGCATTGAGGATCTCGAACTGGCGAAAGCTGTTACGCGCTACAACGCCGAAGCGTTTGCCCGGCTCAACCCCAAGAGAGGCGAGGACGCCGGCGGCGCGGGCAACCCGGTCAGCGTGTTCCGTCCAAGTATAGCTGGCCTCGGGATCGACGATCGCAGGTCTGTCGCCGTGCAGGCGTACGGCCCGGTCCAGCATGTAATTCAGTGTCAACATCGAACGCTCCGTTTCCCCGCGACCGCCGAGCTCGCGGTGGATCCGATGATCGACCCAATCACCTGCGCTTGACAAGGGCGTGCGTGTGCTGTTGCGGTCGTTTGGACGATCGATGGCAACATAATATGAAACATAATTCATTGCGATAGTGAAAATATTGTATCATATTATGCGCGTCAACATAATATCGCGCTGATAGCTGGAAAATTCCGATGGCTAAAAAAGCAAATCCGTTGACGCTCTCCGGTCTCGAAGCCAGCATAGATGCTTTAGTGGGTTCCCTCGCCCCGCGCGCCAAATCGCTGATCGTCACCGTCTTGGGCGATGCGCTGGCGCCCCACGGCGGCGCCATCTGGCTGGGCAGTTTGATCTTATTGATGGCGCCCTTTGGGATAAACGAGCGGGCGGTGCGGACCAGCGTATTGCGCTTGGTCCGCGAGGATTGGCTGGTCGCCAAACCGCGCGGCCGACGCAGCGACTACAGCCTGACCGAAGCTGGCAGCCAGCGCATCGCTGACAGCGAGCGGCGTATCTATCCCAGCCCGCGCTGGGACTGGGACGGGCGCTGGCATATTGTCTTTACCGGATTAGGCGCGATCGCCGGCGACAATCGGGCACGGCTGCGGCGGACGCTACGCTGGCTCGGTTTCGGCGTGGTGAACGGCAACGTCTTCGCCCATCCAAGGGCCGATCTTGACGGCCTTGCGCATGCGCTCGCCGAGTTGGGGCTGGCCGACGAAGTCGTCACAGTACGCGCCGAGCCCGAGGCTATACTCGGGGACAAACCGCGCCGCGATCTACTCGGCGGACTCTGGAACCTCGACGAGGTGTCGGCGGCCTACCGCCGGTTCATCGAGCGCTTCACGCATTTCCGCGGACTTGCCGATCATCCGACGCCGAGCGCCAGTTTCACCTTGCGCATTCTGCTGATGCACGAGTACCGACGGGTACAGCTGCGCGATCCCGGCCTGCCGGCGGCGTTGCTGCCGCCCGACTGGGCGGGGATGGAAGCTTGGACCCTGGCCCGCGAACTTTACCGAAAACTGGCCGCGACATCGCAAGTCTATCTGACCTCCATTGCCGAAACCGATACCGGGCCTCTGCCGCCGCTCGCGGCTTCCTTCGGCGAACGCTTCGGCGGCATAGTTGGGCTCGATCGGGCTCCAGCATCGACCAAGCGTAGCGGCTGAAACGCCATCCTTTGGCCCCAATTGCCAACCCTATTGCCAGCCGTGATACAGCGGGTGCCTAAGCCGTGGACAGAGGTAGCAAATCCAGCCATATTCCGCCCGCCCACCCCATATTCCGCTTGCCCACCCTAGGCGTCTCCCGGCAATAGTGAGGAACTTCATGAACGCAAAACGGGCCGACTCTACCCGAACCAAGGCCGCGCGCACACCGATCGCCATGGCCACGATCGGCTTGGCGGCGGCTCTCTTGGTCACCGCCATTGTTGGCGGCGGTTACTGGGGCTGGACACGATACCAAGAGATCGAACACCAACAGGACGTGATCGCGCGGGCCAAGCTACGAGCAGAGGCTACTGAACGGGCAAAACGTGAGGCAGAGCGGATCGCAGCGGTCAAACGAAAAAAGGAGGCTGCTGCAGAGGCAAAGCGGCGGGCCGCCTCTGAGGCAATACGACAAACTGAAGAGGCACGACGAAAAGCAGCCGATGCTGCAACGGCCAAGCAACAAACAGCAACGGCCAGCGTCACGGCCGAAGGCGGGCGCATCGATCCATCCAAGATCAAGACGCCGCCGATGAATTCGGCCGAGACTTACATCGCCTACATGACCAAGTGGCGGGGCGATGACCGCACGCTGCTGGTCAAGCGCTGGGGGCGCTTTCGGGCGATGGTCAAGAACCGCGATCTGCGCCGCGAAAAGGAAAAGCGCGCCTTCCTGCTGGCCCCACGCGAGGAGTTTGCCCGTACCCGCAATCCGACCCGGGTCTATGCCCATTCCTGGCTCGGCATCGGCTTCGGTGTGACCATCTCGGGGCCGCATATCGTCGGCCGCATGACCACCGAGATCGACGTCAAGCCTGGCGACAAGGTGCTCGAAATCGGCACCGGCTCGGGCTATCAGTCCTCGATCCTTTCCTACATGACCACCAAGGTCTATTCGATCGAGATCATCCCCGGTCTGGCCCGCGTGACCGACAAGATTTACACCCGCCTGGCCAAGGGTAAGTTCAAGGAATACGCCAACGTCACGCGCAAGGCAGCCGACGGCTACTTCGGCTGGAAAAAATTTGCGCCGTTCGACAAGATCATCGTCACCGCCGGCATTGACCACGTCCCGCCGCCGCTGCTGCGCCAGCTCGCGGTCGGCGGCGTCATGGTCATCCCGGTCGGCCCACCGGGCGCCCAGGCGCTGCTCAAGATCACCAAGGTCCAATCGAAGTCGGGCAAGATCCGCATCCGCCGCCACGATATCTATGCCAGCGACCCCAGCCGCGCCGGCGGCCGCGGTAAGACCAAGGTCAGTTTCGTTGCCTTCACCAAGTACAACAAAGCGGGCAAGACGATCTCGCGCTGGGGCAAGAAGTAAAGATAGAAGCGGGGCGGGGGAGCGCGCGGTTTGGCTGACGCGGGCAAGCAACCTGGCTTTGCGGATGAGCGTCTATCGGTCTCTTTTTACCTGACCGTCGGGCTTATCGCCGGGGCGATCATCGCCTACCAGATCGCCATCATGCGGGTATTCTCGATCGGTACCTGGGCCCATTTCGGCTCGGTCGTGATCTCCATCGCAATGCTCGGCTTTGGCGTGATGAGCGCGGTGATGTGCATTGCAACGGGGCTTTTCCAACGGCGCTGGGCGCTGATGGTCAAGCTGGCGCTGCTCGCCTTCGGCCCGCTGATGGTGATCGGCAATACGGGCGCCCAGGCAGTCGGCTTCAACCCCATCGCGTTGGTCTCCGACCCGCAGCAAAAATACAAGCTCTTCCAGCTATTCCTCTTCTACTTCGTGCCCTTTCTGCCGGGCGCGCTGTTCCTCGGCTTGGCCTTCCTGAAGGGCCAGAAACGTTTCACGCGGGTCTATTTTGCCGACCTCGCCGGCTCTGGCCTGTGCGGGATCGTATTTCTGATCGCCACCTTCTTCGTCGCACCCGATTGGATCATCATGGTGCCGCTGGCAATGTGGCTGGCCGGGGTTCTGATCTGGTACGGGGCGGCGGGCGACCGGGCGGCAGTTTTGGCGGCGCTGATCCTGACGGCGATCTCGGTCGGGCTTACCGCCCGCTATACCCAGATCGAGGTCAACGAGTTCAAGGGCGTCAGCTACGCCCGCAAGTTTCCCGATTCAAAAGTTATCTATTCGCGCTACGGACCGTTCGGGTTTCTGGAGACCTATTCGAGCTCGTACTTCCATTTTGCGCCCGGGCTGTCCGACAACGCAGCTCTCAATCTAAAAGAGATGCCGAAGAACGCCTTTCTCGGCATGTATATCGACAGCGACGGGCCGATCGGTATCATCAAGGCACTGCGGCGCCAACAGGCAGAGTATTTCGAATACCTGCCGATGTACCTTCCTTACGTGCTGAAGAAGACGCCGGAGGTGTTTATCGTCCAACTCGGCGGCGGCATCTCGACCAAGGTCGCGCTGCATGCCGGGGCCCGGCGGGTGACCGTGGCCGAGGGCAACCCGACGCTTCTGCATACTCTGCGCGATGTGAAGCTGATCCGGCGTCTGACCGGCGATCCCTTGGGCGACAAGCGCGTCACGGTCATTCCCTTCGACGGTAGGCTCTATGTCGCAGGCTTGCGCAAACGGTTCGATGTGATCGACCTTTCGCTCGCCGACTCCACCGGGCTCAGCCATCCCGGCGGCTTCACCATCCGCGAGAAGTACAACTACGCGAAGGAGACAATCCGTTCATACATGTCCGCCCTCAGACCCTCGGGCATTCTCTCGATCACCCTGTGGAACAAGGAAGACCCGCCGAAATCGGTGCCCAAGCTGTTCGCCACCGTGCTGGCGGCGGCGGCCGAGCATGACGGCAAGATCGCCGACAAGTTCTTCATCACCCATGTCTACCTTTCGACCGTGACCGTGCTCTACAAGCGCGACGGGTTCAGCGCGGGCGATATCGAGAAGATGTCCGAATACAACGACGATATGTCGTTCGTGCCGCTCTACTTTCCGGGTATCAAGTTCGATCCTGCCCGCGGGGACGCGGTCTTCCAGGGTTACCGGGCGAGCTATATCGGGACCCCGGCCAAGCTCAAGGAGGGCCAGAAGCCGGTCAACCTCTCGGCGACCAACCTCTACCGGCTGATGCTGCACCATATGATCGCCGGGCGCTTCGATCTGGTGCGCGACAAGTACATATTCGACACCCGCCCGATGACGGCCGACCGGCCCTATTTTGCGGCTTATATCAAAGTTCTGGAGATCCCCTATTTCCTCAACCAGCTCGACGCGGTATCGGACGAATGGGGGTATCTGCTGCTGTGGGCGACCTTGATCATCGCCGTGATCTTCGGGCTCTTGCTGATTTCGATCCCGGTGATCTGGGGTTGGCGCACGATCTTCTCGGCTCAGCCCGGCAAGCTCGGCACGATGGCCTACTTCATGTGCCTAGGCGTCGGCTACATCATCGTCGAGGTCGGGCTGATATCGAAATTCACCATCGCGCTGGGCAACCCGACCGTCTCGGCCTCGGTGCTGATCACCGGCATGCTGCTGTTCTCGGGCCTGGGCAGTCTGACGGCGGGGCGCTTCGTCGACGACTGCCGGCGGGTCATGCCGCGCATATTCGTTGGGATCGGCACCTTGCTGGCGTTGGGCGCGTTGATCTACGATCCAATCCTTGGCGCCATCGGCCAGTGGCCCTACTGGACCCGCATCCTGGCCTGTTTGTTGCTGCTGGCACCACCGGCCTTTTTGATGGGCTTTCCCTTCCCGACGGCGATGACGATGCTGGCGCGGCTGGGTAAGGAACGCTTCTTCATCTGGGCCTGGGGGATCAACGGCTCGTTCTCGGTGATGGGCGCGGTGGCGGTGCCCATCGTCGCCGTGCTTTTCGGCCAGTCGAGTGTGATCCTGGCCGCCGCCGCCCTCTATCTCCTGGCCCTGCCGGCCTTCTTCGCGGTCATCAAAGAGCCGAAGCGAGCGTGAGCGGTTGGGCCAATATCGGCGCATTCGTCAAACCGGAGACAGTATACCTATTTAATTAATTTAATAGGTATACTGTCTCCGGTTTACTCCCGGTTTGATTATTTCCAATTGTACAGTCACCGCTTGCCCCACAATCGATCCGAGGCGATCGCCGCGCCTTCGGCCATAGCGCGCAGCTTTTCCCAGACCACGCTGGGCCACACGCGGGGCAAGCTGGCAAGTGTCGAGAAGCCGCAATCGGTGCCCGCCATCACGCGCTCGCGGCCGACGAGATCGGCATAGCGCGCGATGCGTTGGGCGATCAGCTTGGGGTGCTCGACATGGTTGGTGTTGGTGTCGATGACGCCGGGGACGAGGATCTTATCCTCGGGGATTTCGACCTCCGCCATTTCCTCCCATTGATGCGCGTGTGCAGGGTTGGCGGCCTCGAAGAGGATCGCCTGTGGCCGGCCTGCGAAGACGATATCGGCGATCTCTTTGAGGGGCACATCGTGCGTGTGCGGCCCCGGATAGTTGCCCCAGCAAACGTGCAGGCGCATCGCCTCGGTAGGGATATTGTCGGTGGCACGGTTGAGCGCCTCGATATTGTGGGCGATGGATTTGCGGAAGTCCTTGAGCGATAGGTCCGCATGGCCCATATGCCGCGCCATCGCCAGATCGGGGCAGTCGATCTGTAGGAGGAACCCGGCCTCGAAGATGGCTTCGTACTCGTCGCGCAGAACATCGGCCAGCGCGTCGACGTAAGCTTCGTGCGAGGGATAGTATTTGTTCGGCATGAAATGAGCGACGACGCCGGGGGAGGCAGCATTCATGAAGGCTCCGGTTGGCTTTGCCTTGTCGACAGCGCTACGGAAGGCTGCGAGATCGGCCTCCAGCGGGGCGCGGTCGCGCACCGACAGCGGCCCCCGACATGCGGGTGGATCGGGGTTGGGCTCGGCCGGCGGGCTTACGGCTGGCCCGGCGGGTGGCCTGGGCGCGGGATGGTCGGCCAAGTCTTGCGGCGTCCAGTCCAGTGGCGCCGGCGCGCCGAACCCTTCGATCCGGTGCTTGACGTAGTTGACGTAGGAAATCTTACCGAGTTCGCCATCGCTGACGATATCGACGCCGCAGGTGATTTGCTGCTCGACCACTTCGGCGACCGCTTCGGGAACCCGCGCCGCCAGGGTAGCCTCGTCGAACGCTTCCTCGCGGTCCTTGGCGATCAGCAACGCGATCAGATCGTCCGGCCGCGGCAGGCTGCCGACATGGGTGGTCAGGATACGCTCGGTGCTGGTTTTCAAGGCGCGGCGGCTCCGTTGCTCGAGCAACCATAATGGCGGGATCGACCGGAGGAGGGAAGTCCTTGCGCGCTCCGGTTTTTGCGTGTCTTCGCCCATCTCTGCTCGCCTTCGGACTTACTTGAGGTTATAGTCACAGCGGCCATTTCAGGTTCTCCTTGCACCACAGCAGGGGCGTGGGTTGCCGATAAAATCAGTATACCGTCACCGATTAAATAGTCGCCTGGTTTTCGGCTTCGCGCTGGGTGTAGTTCTGGCGGGTGGCGTGCAGGCGGCCGAGAAGGGCGCCCGTCCATCCGCCGTGCCGGCCGACGAACGCGCGATCATAGCGCGCAGTGGGTTGCCGGCGCGGATGGTCGGGTATGTCGTCTACGATTTGATGGAGCGGAAACAACTGGTAGCAAAATCGGCCGGGCGGCTGTTCGTGCCGGCTTCGGTGGCCAAGGTGGCGACGACAGTCGCGGCGCTGGAGATGCTTGGGCCCGACTATCGCTTCGAGACGCGCGTCTATGTGAACAGCCGCAAAGCCCGCAAGGGCGGCAAGAACCGTAAAACCCGCAAGAACGGCGTGCTGGCGGGCGATCTTTATCTTGTCGGCGGGGGCGACCCGCTGCTCACCGGCGATCACATGCAGAAGATGATCCAAAGCATGGCCGCCAGCGGTTTGCGCGGGGTTTCGGGCGGATTCTACTACGACGAATCGCTGCTGCGCACGGTCCGTCAGATCAGCGCCCAACAGCGCGACGACGCCCCCCACAACACCGGCATCGGCGCG
>JAPULJ010000669.1 GCA_027295145.1 Alphaproteobacteria bacterium
GCGCAGGGCAAGCCGATCACCGACTCCGCGCTGGCCGACGACGGCATCCTCACCCATATCGGCGGCGCCAAGGGCTTCGGGCTGTCGATGATGATCGGCTTCCTCGCCGGCACCCTGAACGGCGCCGCCTTCGGCTCCGACGTCATCCATATCGGCGAGGACCCCAATAGCGAGACCAATACCGGGCAGTTCATCATGGCGATCGACATCGCTCATTTCCTCGACCCGGCCATCTTCAAGGCCAATGTGGACCGCATTTCGCGCGAGATGACCGGCTCGGCCAAATTGCCCGGCGTTTCTGAGATCCGCATGCCCGGCACCAACAGCTGGCGCATCTATCAGGACCGCAAGGCCAACGGCATCCCGATCACAGCGCAGCTGTTGGAGAACCTCAACGCCGCCGCCGACGAGCTCGGCGTGGCAAGGTTGGTGTGAGGGGAAAGGCCGCGAGTACGCTAATCGCTGGTCCAAATTCGCTCGAAACGGTCGATGTCTTCGTTCCAATAGAAGAACGAACTGGCGCTTTCGAACCTGAAATAGTCGATGGCGGGATATTTTGTGTCCACGTATTTTCGCCCGTCGGGATCACACGCCCAACGGTATCCCTTACCGCAAACCGTAATGTGGTTTCCTGGCGGGGTGAGAGCGAGTCCCATACATTGCGGGGGACAATCGTCCATTTTGGTTCTACCGAGCTGGATGATTTCCGGATCACTGCTATCGGCGTTCAGAAAGACGAATAGTCCCCATTCGGTGTCGTCATTCCTGATGAGGATCCACGCCTCGTCCTGATTGCCATCACCGTTAAAGTCTTCCGCAACTGTGTATACTTCGCGACCGTCTTGCCGATAAATTTCCCAATCGTCGGTGATGTCGGTTTCATCGGGAAATCGCCAGTCGTCGAAAAATGATGCCGCGGAGGCGGGCGCGACGAAGCTCAGAAAAACAATTGGGCACCAAAGGCCTATCTTTTTCAAGCCGCGCAGAATGAACATCTTTTGACTTAGCCTAGCGTGTCGAAAGGTATGACGCTCGCGTCCGTAAACTGTGCCGCGTGACGGTCGGCATAGCTGTTAGCGAATTTCTCAATTTCTGAGTGTGGCCGCGCAAAAAAGGCGGTTTTGAGGCGTTTGCGATCCGGATCGTCCGCATCGGCCTTGGGCTGTAGCACGCGTTTTTTCCAATCGACCCAGTGGCCGACTTCATGAATGAGCGTGTGGTAGAGGATCGTATTGCGCACCGCAGTTGCATTGACTCTAATTGTCGTTCCCCTGCGGTCTCGGATCAGGTGGTGACCGTCACCTTCAATCCTTTCAAGTTCGATACGATCGTCGACAGATAGCTTTCCCGGCCAGCGTAATTGGTGTGACAGGTCCATCGCTTCCAGCATAATCGTCGGGCCTTTTCGCGAGCCGAACATGGCCGCATAAACGCATCGTCCCCAAACGGGGCTTATGATTTCCTGTTTGCGCGTCGGTTGGCGCAGCACCAGCAACTTCAAACCGGCGACATCGTTGGTGGGCAGATGGGCCAGCAGGTGCAAAACATCGCACGCGCTGCAGCCATAGGTGCTGCCCGGACGCGCCGGTTCCACCAGAAACGTCACCGGCTGGCCGTGCAGCTCCATTTCGTTCGCGGTGTGCCGGCCGAGCCGTTCGTAAAAATAGAACTCGTCGTGCCAGGAATTCGGCACAACCATCCTGTTTTCCTTGCGCCAACCCGCATAGAACGTGCCGATATTCCGATTGCGCCGCTCCGGTCGCCAGCCTGCTCGCATGGTTCGGTTCCTACCGCCAACTCGATCCTGAAATAATCGCTAAACACCTGTGTCACACCCGAATAGCGTGACAATTCCATATCTCGCGTTTAGCCTTGCGGGTATCGCACATAGAACTGACGCTTGAAAGCTTCAGAATCTGCGTGCGCCGTCGAACAAGGGAAGCCGCATGACTCGCATTCGCCAACCGCTCATCGCGATCCGCAACAAGATTAGGCTCGCATTGGTCGCAATCTGTTTGTCGTTCTTAGCGTTTACAGCTAGCGCGGCCGCCGCCGAATTCGACGTCAGTCTGCACGAGATGCAGAGCCTGCTGCGTGCAGGCGATTTCGATGCATTGGAGAAAATTCTTACCGGACTTGAGGAAGCCTACGAGGCCGGCGAAATTTCAGACACAAAACTCGAACACGCCCACTATGCTTTTGGCAGTGCTGACCCGGATCTCGAGTCGAGCTTCAGCGATTGGATAAAGGCGAGGCCGCAATCCCATCACCCCTACCTCGCGCGTGGTATTTACCACCGTTATCTCGGTTGGATGCTTCGTGGCGCCGATTTACCGCAACGCACGCCTGATGAGCGAATGGCGCTTATGACAGGGCACTTCGAGCTGGCGGCATCGGATCTAACAACAGTGTTGGAACGTAAGCCAAATTCCGGACTGGCCTATAGTTTTTTGGTGGATATATCGCTGGCAGTGGGGCGCCGCGACATCCTGGATACTTTGTTGCGAGCCGGTTTGAAGGCTGACCCAAACTCTTTCACATTGCGTCGGCGATATTTCGGCGCTTTAACGCCATGGTGGGGTGGCGGCCGGACATCCAATAAAGATCGGTTATCAGCACTCGGCAACTTTGTTTTAGGGGCGCAAAATCAGCAATATCCGGTACGTGTGACCGACAGCATGCGGAGCTTCACTCGAGAAATTGTACTTGATGCGCCATCAAATCCAGCTTTGCAGCCGCTTCGCGGTTATCTCGATTTCTCCGTGGCCGAAATTCTGCGGCGCAATGGCCGTAATCTGGACGCCATAAAATACTATGACAAAGCAATTGCATCCGGTGACTACTGGTACTTCCGTTACCAGGAGGGCAAAAACTATTACTGGATGGAGCGCTACCGCGATGCAATCGCCAGCTATGACCGCGCGCTAGAATTATGGCCCGATAATCCGGGAACGTTGGAACGACGCGCTCAGGCGTACCGCCGTTTGGAGCTGTACAACAAAGCGAACGCTGATTTGGATTTAGCTTTATCCCTTGACCCCAAAAACCCCGACCTCCTGCGAGAGAAAGCTTACACTTTGCGGGACTCTGGTCGATATGAAGAGGCCGTCTCGGTTCTCGACGATGCATTTATCTATGGCGAGTTCGACGACTTCATTTGGGACGCACGAGGACGTTTGTACCTATACGAGCTGAAAGATCCCAAGCGGGCGATTCCCGATCTGAAACGGACGACTGAACTCGATCCAGCCAACCAGCGATACTGGAGCAATTATGGGCGCGCGCTTTATGCCGCGCGCGATTGCAAAGCGGTCGATGCCTTCAAAAAATACCTCGCCGTCTGTCCTCGGTTTGGTAACGATTGTAGAGAAAGCAGCATGAAGTTCGCGCGCGAGGTTATCGAATATATGAGCCATCCCGGTCATTGCGGTAACTAATTTCAACCAGCGATGATTGGGGTTAAACCGCGCGCCTCAATTCTCCGCCAGATAGGCCCGCCAACTGCCGAGCTCGGAGATGTCGCGCGCGCCTTCTGCGGCGTAGGCTTCGCAAACGAAGCCTTTCACACGCGTACCGTCTTCCAATTCGACGGTGCCGATCGCCAAGGGTGATGGCACCCCAGCGATGAATTCGCCGAAGCGCGCCGTGGGCACCGCCCATAGTTCCAGATCGATGGCGTGACCACCCGCGTCGCCGGTGTGGACCATGCCCGGACGCGGCGGCGAGAAGTCCTCCAACGCGTAAAAGCGGTAT
>JAPULJ010000067.1 GCA_027295145.1 Alphaproteobacteria bacterium
GACGATCGAGGAAATCAGCCAGTTCGAGCGCCGGCGGTAGAACCGCCAAATTACAGGTTCTGGAGAGGTAGCAGGATGAACGAGCTTTTGAACAGCTTAAAAATATGCAGCGGGTTGGTCGCCTGTATCCTGCTCGCGGGCATCCTGATTTCGGTGGGGCCGGTAAAACCGGCGCTGGCCCAGGGATGCGACAAGGCTGGCGGGACAATCGGTGGTGCCGTAATCGGTGGTGCGGCGGGGTCAATGTTCGGACGCAAAAAGGGGCGGAGGGGGGCAACTATCGGCGGTGCCTTAATCGGTGGCGTGTTGGGCTCGAGGCGCGATCAGCGGGCAAAAAGTCGTTGCCTCCGAGAGCGCGAAGTCGCAAAGGATCGCGACATGCAGCGACGGCTCGATTACGACCGCCAACGCTTGTTGCAGGAAGAGGAAGTGCGCAAGGAAATTGAAGAACGGCGGCTGTTCGAGGAGTGGAAGAGGCAACGTACAGGAACTTTAAAAAAATAGCGTTGGTCAGCTTTCAAAGCAGCTGAGATAAATCTGTGCATAAGCGAAAGAGGAATGAGCAAAGGCTCGATGGAAAAATTCCCAATAAAATGGTTGCAAATTTCAAAGTTTCCTCCTCCGAGACTGCTTCGTTGATCGCTTTCTGCCAGATCAGGCGCGCCCGTGCGAGACAATTTTAAGACGGACCGGGGGAGACCATGATCAGAGGCTGGGTTACTGCGCGAGCTGTCGTGCTGTCCATCATAGCGGTCGTGACGGCCGGGTGTACGGAAGAGCCGGTTGAACAGGTCGAGCGAGTCCGCGCCATCAAGCCTTACTACGTCGTCGAACCGGCCAGCGGGGACGTGCGTCGTTACTCTGGTACGATTTCAGCGTCGCACACATCGGGCCTCGGTTTTACCGTTTCCGGAACTGTTCAGACCGTCAAGGTTAAAAAGGGCGATCGGGTTATTAAAGGGCAGGTCCTGGTGACAATCGACCCCAAACCCTTTGCGCTAAAGGTTCAGGCGGCGCAAGCTGAAGTGGTCGCTGCGCGGGCTGAGCGTAACAACAAAAGAACTGACCGGGACCGGCAGCGTGAGCTGTTGAAGCACGGCTGGATCGCCAAGGCGAGGTACGATAGGTTCGTCACTGCCTACGAAGCAAGTAAGGGCCAACTTAGTCTAGCGCGGTCTCGGCTCGGTCTTGCCGAGCGGGATATGGCCAATACGCGCCTTACGGCACCGTTTGACGGGGTTATCGCCCAGCGTAATGTGAACCCCTTTACCCAAGTCAGTCCGGCACATAAAGTTTTACAGATCGATTCTGAAGGGGCTCTCGAGGTTGATTTTTCGATTCCCGATTCCGTAATCAGTCGAATATCGATCGGGACGCCTGTGACTTTGGAAGCGCGAACCGTGGCGGGATGTGGCTGTACGGGACGGATCACTGAAATCGGCTCGGTCGCCAGCGCAGCGAACGCCGTGCCCGCGACGGCGGCAATATTCAAGAGCCCGGAAGGATTGCTGCCCGGCATGGCGGCCGAAGTGAGCGTCATCCTCATCGACGATCGCGGGCCGAGCGGTTTCCTGGTCCCGCTTGTTGCCATTGCACCTGCGGACGACAAGGCGCACGGCTATGTTTTTAAATTTGATCCGGCGAAAGGCACCGTCCGCAAGACGCCGGTTAAAAGCACCGGCGCAATCAGCGGAAATTTCATTAGCATAACGGAAGGTGTAAAAGCCGGCGATATCGTTGCGGCAGCCGGCGTGAGTCTTCTTCGTGACGGCCAGCGCGTGAAACTCATAGGTCAATGATCTCGCCTCCCTACGACAACAACAGATAAGCACAATGAACCTCGCCAAACTGGCCCTCGGAAATTCCCGCATCACCGTGTGCGGCATCCTGTTAATCATTTTGGTCGGCACTTCGCTTTATCTGACCTACCCAAGCGCGGAAGATCCGACGATCACCATCCGCGAAGTCAGCATCACTGCGTCCTACCCCGGCATGTCTCCCGACCGCGTCGAAGAGCTGATCACCAAGCCGCTCGAGGCAAAGATGCGCGAGATAGCCGAAATCAAAGACATCAAATCGACATCGAAGGCTGGTGCTGTTGAAATAGATTTGTCGATCCATGACTGGATCACCGATCTGGAGCCGGTCTTTCAGAAAATTCGCAACAAGGCCAATGACGCGAAGGCAGAATTGCCCAATGGGACGCAGGGTCCGATCGTCAACGACGAGAAGGGCCTGACTTCCGTCGCCACGATCGCCCTATGGGCGGATGGGTTCTCTATGGCCGAAATGCGTAATGTCGCAAGGAACCTGCGCGACTTGCTCTATTCCTTGGATGGCGTCAGGAAGATTGAGATTCTCGGCGTTCAGGAAGAGCGCATCTATCTTGAAACGACGCCGGCCAGGCTCGCACAGCTCGGCGTGTCGCCGCAAGAAATCTTCGGTGCGCTCGCCCACCAGAACGTCATTAAACCTGGGGGTCAGATTGTTGCGGACGGCCGTGTCATCCTGCTCGAACCGTCGGGAAATTTCGACTCGGTCGATGAAATTCGAGATGTCGTGTTCCGCATTCCAAACACAGATCGCGTCTTGCGGCTGGGCGAAATCCTGTCCATCCGCCGCGATCTCGTCGATCCGCCGGCGTTACCTTCCTTCTACAATGATCGTCCGTCGGTCATCCTGTCCGTCTCGACGGTTGTAGGCACCAACAATGTGGAATTCGGTGATCGGCTGACGGCGCTTCTCGGTGATGTCCAGCAGGATCTGCCGGTCGGATACGTTCTCGACTACGCTACATTCCAGCCCGAGTTGATTGCCGCCGCCGTCCAAGGTGCGGTTTCGAACGTCTACCAGACGCTTGCCATCGTTCTGGTAGTGGTAATGGTGTTCCTGGGCTTCCGCACAGGCCTGATCGTCGGATTTTTCGTACCGCTAACCATGCTCCTAGGCATAATCGTCATGCGCCTCGTTGATATCGAACTCCAGCGCATGTCAATCGCCGCGATGATTATCGCACTGGGCATGCTCGTCGATAACGCCATCGTCGTCGCAGAGGATATCCGCGCCAGGCTCGAGCGCGGCGTTGAGCGCACGCGTGCGGCAGTGGAGTCCAGTGGTACATTGGCGGTCCCACTGCTCACTTCGTCCTTGACAACTATTCTTGCGTTTTCGCCGATGTTGCTGGTCGAAGGGTCGGCTGGCGAGTATGTGCGTTCGCTAGCTCAGGTCGTTACAATTCTACTTCTCGGCTCGTGGACGTTATCGATGACCGTTACACCGGCGATGTGCGCTTGGTTCATGAAGACGCCGGCGCGGACGAAGGGCGAGTCAACACCAACCTATAGCGGCTTCATCTATACGATATACCGGCAGATTTTGGGTGTATTCCTGAGGTGGCGGCTTATAGCGATCGGCGCGCTCATTGCTCTGCTTGTTGTGTCGGTCAATGTTCTGGGATTGGTCAAGACGGAATTTTTTCCCATTGGCGACCGCAATCAGTTCCTTGTGTACTTGGATTTCGAGGCAGGGACGGATCTGCGCGAAACGCAGGCCGAGCTGCGCAAATTTACGGCTTGGCTGGCGGATAAAAATGCGAATCCGGAAATTACCAGCCACGTGGCCTATGTTGGTTACGGTGGGCCGCGATTCTTTCTGGCGCTTGCGCCCGTCGATAAAGATCCGCATCGCGCTTTTGTCTTGGTCAACACGCCCACCGACGATGAGGTCGGGCCTGTCATCAAACGCGTAAATGAGTTTCTCGATACCAACCTTCCTGGAGCCCGGTCGGACGCGAAGCGCATGTGGTTCGGCGGAACCGAACCGGGTGTGGTTGAGATCCGATTGATCGGCCCCGACGGAGGTATACTGGCCGACCACGCCGAGCGACTCATGACGGCGTTTCACGCCATTCCGGGCACGGTAGGCATTAAGCAGGACTGGGAGAATAAAATTCTAAAGTTGATCATTGATGTTGACCAGACGCGGGCGCGTCGCGCGGGCGTTACGTCGACCGATGTCGCGAATGCACTCAGTACGGTATTCGCGGGAACCACAATCAGCGAATTTCGCGAGGGCGACAAAGTTATTCCAATTGTATTTCGCGGCGACGACAGCCTGCGATTCTCTCTCTCCGGCTTACAGCGCGTTCAAGTCTATTCCGCGTCGAGCAACAGTTTCGTTGCATTGGAGCAGGTAGCGAACGTCCGAGGGGAATGGCGCTTTGGACGAATCAAGCGGCGCAACCAACAACGCACCCTGACCGTCCAAGCCCGCAATCCCCAACTGCCTGCGCCAATACTGTTTGGGACGATAAAACCCGAATTGGACAGGCTTGATCTGCCAGCTGGCTATCGGTTCGAAATCGGCGGGGAGATCGAGAAACAGAAGGAATCAAACGAAAATCTGTTTAGCCTCCTGCCGCTGGCGTTGGCCGGTATCGTGGTTCTGCTCATCGGCCAATTCAACTCGTTCCGGAAAAGCGGGATCATTCTCGCCACGATTCCGTTGGTTCTAATTGGCGGAACGGTGGGGCTCATCGTCATGGGTGCGCCGTACGGCTTTATGGTACTTCTCGGCTTCTTTAGCCTCGCCGGCATTTTGATTAACAACGGCATCGTTCTAATCGATCGCATGCAGATCGAAGAGGACGCTGGGCGAGAGCCGCTGGAAGCGGTCGTAACAGCATGTCTCGTACGGCTGCGGCCGATCCTAATGGCGACGCTGACGACGGTGCTGGGTCTCGTTCCGCTGATACTATTCGGCGGCGCGCTGTTCTACGGCATGGCAAGCGTGATCGCCTTTGGCCTCCTCGTCGGGACCATGTTCACGCTGGGTTTTGTGCCGGCGCTATATACGCTTTTATTTGGTATATCGACGCGTAACGCGGCTTCAGTCGTGCGAACCGCGCCGATCGCCCAGCAAGACGAATAAGTCACATCCGGTGTTGGTTGCGAGCCCAAGAATCAAAACATTTCAGTTATGTCCGGCTTAAGTCAAAAGCGGTCATATGGAGTTTTTGGAAACTGAAGCCGAACGGGGTGGACATGCGGCAGAGACTTGCGGCGGTATTCAACAAGACTTAAAATGGATATCCTGGCTTAAATTGGATGGTTAAATCTAAATGACTGTTTCGGGTTCATTGAAGAGGCGTCGAGATGCGTTTCGCCATTTTCTCACTTGCCCTTTTTTCTTTATTCTTGCCATCAGCCCCGATCCCCGCAGCGGATGGCAAACTGGTGCATGTCGTCCGGTTCACGGACTATCAACAAGGTTCGATTGACGACTGGTTGCTCGGCAAAGGCTTTAAGTTCCAACAAGACGCGAGGCACCGTAACCGCATCGACCTCGATGTTGATTCCAGAGGCGTGGTACTTGAAGCCAAAAGACGCGCCTTCGGCATCATGCCCAATGAGTCGGTTAACGTGCCGGATTTCACCTTCATTGAGATCGATTGGGGCGTGAATAAACACCCTTCAGGGGCGTCCTACGAACAGGGTGTTCGTAATGAGGCGATTATGGTTATGGTGTTTATGGGTGATGAACGCCAGTCAAGCGGATCCATGTTCATTCCCGACAGTCCGTACTTTGT
>JAPULJ010000670.1 GCA_027295145.1 Alphaproteobacteria bacterium
ATCTCCGGCGAGGCAAAGGCTCTCTCGTGGCGAGGCGGCGGCCTTGGGCGGGATGGGCCGCCAGACTTTGCCGGAATAGGTTCACCGCTTCAATGCCGAGGGCATGGATGGCCTGCTCGACCGCAAGCTGTGTGACCAGCCCTCGAAACTGGCGGCCAAACAAAAGGCTGAGCTTGCCGCCATCGTCGAGGCGGGCCCCGATCTTGAGGAAACGGGCTTGGTGCGCTGGCGCCGGGTCGACTTGACGGCGGTGATCGAAGAGCGCTTCGGGGTGGTCTACAACAAGCGCTCGGTCTCGCGGCTGCTCCATGAACTGATCTTTGCGAACATCAGCGCTCGTCCCCATCATCCGGCCCAGAATGCCGCGGTGTTGAAGGATTTTAAGAAAACTTCCTACGCACCCTAGCCGCCGCAGTCGGCCATCTGCCGGCCGGGACGTCGATCGAGCTGTGCTGGCAAGACGGGATGCGCCTGGCCCATGACCGCACCAGGCCGCGCCAGCCCAAGGACCAGCGCTATCAGAGCCTCATTATCTTCGGCGCCATCTGCCCCGCACGCGGCACCGGCCCCGCACTTGTCATGCCCTGGGCCAATACCCATGCCATGCAGGCCCACCTGCGCGAGGTCTCCGGCCAGGTCGCGCCCGGCGCCCACGCCGTCCTGCAGCTCGACCGCGCCGGCTGGCACACCACGGCCGAGCTGAAGATCCCCAAAAATATCACTTTGCTCTTCCTGCCCTCAAGAGCGCCCGAGCTGAACCCCGTCGAGAACCTCTGGCAGTTCCTGCGACACACCTACCTCTCGAATCGCGTCTTCGAGACCTACGAGGACATTCTCGATGCCGCCTGCGAGGCCTGGAACCGCCTCGTCGACCAGCCTTGGCGCATCATGTCCATCGGCTTGCGCGATTGGGCTCACAACGGTCATTCGTTTTGACCGCTGGTATAACTCATATACTTTTATATTTTATTTAACCTTTTGGTATATATTCGTATTTTTGCTAACACGTCTTACATTTATATTATAGCCTTACGTTTGTTTCAATATATGCTAAATTAAACTGTTCTAAATTAAACTGTTAATGAAGCTGGTTAATTATTTTCGGGCAGCGGTGACGAGGACGATTTGGCCGAATCACCCAGAACGGGAAAAAAGCCGATAAGCCTGGGGAGGTCGATTGGATGGTAGCGCAGGTAGCGGCGAGTGCTGTTGCAGAAATTGATCGCGGTCGGCCCTTTTATCTTGATTTCAGGGAACAACACTGGGTCCCGGGATTTACATTTCTCGTCGACGTGGCGGCGGTCGAGACGGCGCTATTCTTTGGATACTTAGCCAGATACGCCGTAAAGATATGCACGCGGTAATTCTTGCCGCAGGCCAGGCGCTACGTCTCGGGGACCTCTGTGCCGAACGCCCCAAAGGCCTGCTGGAGATCGATGGGCGGTCTCTCTTGGACTACTCGCTCGACAATCTGGTCAGTCGAGATGTTACCAACATTACGATTGTGACCGGCTACTGTAACGGCAAGATTCAACGGAGCTTAGGCCGCCACTATCGCGGCCCCCCAATTGAGTATGTCTTCAATCCGGACTACGAAAGTACCGGAAGCGTGATCTCCCTGCTGATCGGTGCAGGTCATGTCACAGGCTCCAGAGTCTTGGTGGTGGAATCGGACCTCCTTTACCACCCGGGCTTCGTAGACGCCGCACTGAGCGCGTCGGAGAGCACCGTGCTGGTCGCCGACCGAAGCGGCTCCGGCGACGAGGTGTTCATCTGTGCCAACGAGGATGGTTATCTCGACTATCTTGGCAAGGCAGCGACGCCGCAGCAACGTAGAGACAGTCTCGGTGAATATGCGGGCCTTGCCCTGGTGTCTGACCAGTTGCTTTCAGCCTATTGCAAAGCAGCGAGGAAACTTAAGGCCGATGGATTAGCCAGGGGCCATTATGAAGAGCTCTTGTTCGAGCTCAGCTGCGATGGCTTCGCAATGCACGTCCACCACTGTCCGTCGCTGCCATGGACCGAGGTCGATACCCAAGAAGACTTCGAGCGGGCCAAGGCCAAGGTCTATCCCCGGCTTTGTCATTTGTGGGAATCCCGCACAGAATTGCCGAAATTGTCATCCCCCGTCGTTTGAGCGCCTGCGGCCGTCGACGCCGGGGGAACTAAATGTAGACTTTCATTCTTCGCAGTCGAGCTCGCAGCTCCGGTGGGGAATCCAGGATGAAAATGAACTCTAGCAATCTCGGTAAAGATCCCGCGCGGGCTGTCGTTATAGGCTTGGATGCGATGAACGGGCTCCAATCGGCCCGAATTCAGGCCAGCAGGGGGATACCGGTGATCGGGGTGACGCCAAACCCGCGTACGCCCAGCTCGCGGACCAGGGTGTGTGTGAGGAGATGGTCGTTGCCGATCGGCACGGAGTCGAATTGATCGAAGTCCTCAAGGAACTGGGGCCCAGACTGGCGCAAAAGGCCGTCCTGTTTCCTTGCCATGATCCCGAAGTCTGGCTCCTTTCACAACATCGCAACGAGCTCGCGCCCTGGTATCACATCGCGCTTCCGTCCAAAAAAATGATCGATATCCTTTTGGACAAGGACCGCTTCTACGAATATGCCGAGACGAACTCCCAGACGTTCACTAGCGTACGTGAAGAGGATATTGGGCGGGCGTCGTCGTCGCTCACCTTTCCTTGCATTGTCAAGCCCCCGGTCAGGACCGTTGAATGGGATCGGCGTGTCGGCAAGAAGGGGATCATTGTCGCCGATATGGAGGAACTCGAGCGCTGTTGCGCGCAGGTGCGCCCCTGGTCATCCAAGTTGGTGGTTCAGGAATTGGTCGCCGGCGGGCCGTCCAATAATTACACCTGCAACTGCTATTTCGACCGGAATTCGCGACCGCTTGTTAGCTTTGTCACCCGCAAGATCAGGCAGTGGCCTCACGATACCGGCATCGGCAGCAGCGGCGAGGAATGCCGGAACGATGAAGTTCGCGAACAAACGATCGCCCTATTTACGGAGATGAAATTCGTCGGTCTCGCCTACCTCGAAATGAAACGGGACACGCGTACCGGGCGCCACGTCATCATCAAACCCAATAGCGGGCGGCCGACGGGCCGCTCGGCGATGGCCGAGGGCGGCGGCGTCGAGTTCCTTCAAACCATGTATTGCGATCTTTTGGGCTTGCCCTTGCCGACCCAACGGACCCAGACTTTCACGGGGGTAAAGTGGATCGACCTTCGGCATAATTGTCAGTCCGCGCTCCTACATTGGTGGCGTGGCGAGTTGACATTCCTCGGCTGGTTGCACTCGATTCGCGGCAAAAGGATCCACACTCTGTTTTCTTGGCGCGACCCGCGCCCCTTCGTGTCGGACCTGTGGCATGCCGCCAAGAAAGCGGTCCGTACGATTGCCTCGCGGCGGAAAAAAAACGGTAGTCAGGACTTGGGGAGGCAACACTGAAAATCCTGATTGCCAGCCGGATCGACGAAATGGCTGTCCGCGCGCTCCGATAGACCCATGAGATTGTCGAGGCCTGGAACCCCGGTACGGAACTTCGCGCGCTGATTAACGAATGCGATGTCCTCGTTTTTCGTAGCGGCGTTGTGATCGATACCTCGTTACTAGACGCGGCGCAGAGCCTTTCCCTGATCGTTCGTGCCGGTCCGGGGGTCGAAAGTCTGCTGAAGTCGCATCTTCAGGGACGCGGTGTGCACACTTGGATTCTGTGGGGAATATTGGTTTTGTTGGCTTGGCAAGACGTTGTTAATGAATTGGCTCGATCCTGCGTTCGAGACGCAAAGGTCGGATCGTTCGGTTCAACGCCCTGAGCCCCTCTCCGGAAACCGCCCCTCGTTCGATGGAGAAATACATCCCCCCACGAGGCGCCGTCGCTCAAAGTGCCACAACAAGACCGGGGTCCGATTTCCCGGCTAAGCCGTAAAGCAAACGCATGAGAAATCCCACGCCGAAGAAATATCAATCCGCGAACGGTGCGCGAACCGAGGAAACCGCATGGTATTTCACCATCTCACGCCTTTTCGCCAACCCGCTTGTCCTGCAATCTGTGGGGGTTTTGGCGATGCGGGTCGGCGGCGCGGCGATCACTTATCTCATCCTCATACTGCTGGCTCGCTGGATGGGGCCGGTCGAGCTTGGCTCGTTTGTCTTCGGCCTGTCGATCGCCACCGTTCTGTCGTTCGTCTCGACGCTTGGATTCGCGGCGATCTGCACGCGCTTCATATCGCAATACGCCGCCACCGGGCGATGGGCCAAGGTCAAGGGTTTCGTGCGTACGGGGAATTTCGTTATCGCGGTCTCGAGCCTTGTCGTGACGCTCGGGGCGATCCTGGCGATCTGGGGCTTTGACCTTCGCGGCAAGTACGGATTCTATCCCTTGCTGGTCGCCTGTGCCGGGATACCGGTTCTGGCATTTGGACAATTTTACCAGCAGGTCGCGCGGGCGCGTTTCCTGGTCTATCTGGCCTATTTTCCTCAATTTTTTCTGCGGCAGGTTTTGTTTTTGTTGGCGCTCTCCATCGCATTTCTGATGGAAGTCCCGATCAGCGCCCTTTTTGCCCTCTCCCTGATGATGAGCACCGTCTTGGTGGCGACGGTGATCCAAGGAGTTCGCGTGACCAGCGGGCTGGCCGCCGAAACCCGAGATCACAAGGCAGAGTACGAGCGCGCCTTATGGGTCCGCACGGCGTTGCCGATGATGATGAACATCGGGATCCGGGGAAATTTCCCGGCGATCAACGTGGCAATTGCCGGGGTATTCATGCGGCCCGAAGTGGTGGCCATCTATAATTCGAGCTACAAGACCGCCGAGATCCTCTCGATCGTGATCTACGCCGTCGGCGCTGCCTACGGCCCCTACCTCTCGAAATTGATTGCGACCGACGATTTCAGCGCCCTTCGCCGCCTGGCAGTCCGCCAGATGCACCTGGCTTTCTGGCCGACGTTACTGGGCGCCTTGATGCTCGTCCTGTTCGGAGAATTCATTCTTACTCTCTTCGGGGCCGAGTTTGCCGAAGGCTACACCGTGTTGCTCATCCTCTGCCTGGCGCCGCTCGCCCGGGCATTCTTTGGCCCCAGCGCCATCTGCCTCTTCCTCGGCGGGCACGAACGCCCGTGCCTGGCGGCCTTCGCCATGGGGCTCTTTTTCACAATCGCCTTGAACATCGTCCTGGTGCCCCTCTACGGAATGATCGGCGGAGCGGTATCGGCGCTTGCCGGGACGCTTCTGTGGAGCATTTGGCTCTACGCTCTGGTTCGCCGCCGCATGGGGATCGATACCTC
>JAPULJ010000671.1 GCA_027295145.1 Alphaproteobacteria bacterium
CCCGGTCACCGTCCAGGAAGCGATGGTTTCGCCCTTCGCGGTGTAGACGATGAAACGGTACGTTATCTCAGCCGGGATTCTCAAAGTATCGACTTGTTCGAAACTCCGCAGGGTGGGGAAGGTCGCGCTGACTTGCTCGATCTTGGTCTCGATGATCGCGGCAACATCCGCCCGACGCCGCGCCGCGGAAGGCGGACGTTCGACGGGCACCGTCTTCGCAAAGACACCGGTGAATACAAGCTCGAACATCGCCGCGCTGGGCGGACCCAATGGGAAGACAAACGTTGTGTCTTCCAAGTAGGGAGGCGCTGGAGCCGGCTCGCGATGCGCGTAGCCTCTCAATTCGGGGCCGAAATATACACCCATGGTCAGCGGCAATGAATCAACGAGCGGCGGTCGATCAAGCGCCGGCTTTATTGGGATCACTCTGTCGCCCGCGCAGCCACCCAGCAGAAAAAGCAAGCTTGTGGCAAGTATCCAGTTCCGTACCGACATAGTGCGCTTCTCCCCACCAAGATTTTTCCAACCGGCAAAGTCGCGCATTGATCCGTGCCCTCGGACACGAACGTGCTTAGCAAATCTCTAGGTGCGGTATGGGGCTGGAAATCCGAAGGGCTGCGAGGTTCCATCTGGCAACCCGCCCCGGACCAATTTCCAGCCTACTCGACAAACGATATTGCGTCAAAACCGCACATTGCGAGATCGCCCCGAATGTCCGCTTTGGGTCAAAAGCAGACATCGGGCAGTGCGCTCGGCATGTCCGCTTTACACCCGAAAGCGGACATCGTCGTTAGCCTGCGGAGGGGCCCGATACCGAAAAAATTGGCATCGCCTGAGCAAAACCCAGTGCGTAGGTGAGCCTAGGTGATCGCATAAACAGGGGGTGGGGGATCCAATAATGGGCGCCGGGCGAGGTGGGACCCACCGCGCTTTTCAGCCCGGATAATGCAGCTTTTTTTGGCTTGGGACGCCAGCCCGTTGCGATCCCAAACGTGGGTAGGTTTGTGGGTATCGTCCCAATTTATCCCATAACATATTGTTATATATGATTATTTTGCGGACACCTGATCCGCCCTATTATCGCCCAGCACGAGTGAAAGGGGAGGACACTCGGTCGTGGCCAAGGAACACCGCCATGCCCTGCCGAAGGGCTTTGAGCTAGACGGCTACCGTATCAAGTCGATGCTTGGTGCGGGAGGGTTCGGTATCACCTACCTTGCCGAGCAGACCTCCATCGGGCGGAAAGTTCCAATCAAGGAATATCTACCTGCCGGGATCGCCGCGCGGGCCACAGGGGGGTTGCTCGCTCATCTTCTATCCTTTCTCTTCACCGTGGCCGACGCCGATCAGCCTGTCGAGCAGTTCCTTGTCCTTCTTTAGCTTATTACTCGGTCCGTCATGGACGATGCGGCCGCGATCCATGACCACGGTGCGGCCGGAAAAATCGAGGGCGATCCGCGTGTTCTGTTCGACGAGGATCGCCGTCAGGCCTCCGCTTTTGCGCAAGCGGTGCATGACCTTCACCAACTCTTCGACGATAATCGGCGCTAAGCCCTCCGAGGGCTCGTCCATCAGCAGAAGCGTGGGGTTGCCCATAAGCGCGCGGGCGATCGCCAGCATCTGCTGCTCGCCGCCCGAGAGCTGGTTGCCCATGTTGGCACGGCGCTCGGCGAGGATGGGGAACAGCTCGAAGATGCTTTCTAGCGTCCAGGCGCCGGGCCGCGCGCCGATCTCAAGGTTTTCGCTCACCGTCAGCGAAGGAAATATCTCACGCTCCTGGGGGACGTAGCCGATGCCGGCGGCCGAACGCTGGTAGACCGCCATCTTCGTCAAATCGCGGCCGCCGAGATGGATCGTGCCGCCGTGCAGATTGGTGTGTCCCATGATGGTCGCTAGGAGTGTTGATTTGCCGACGCCGTTGCGGCCGATGACCGAGAGATTTTCGCCGGGCTCTATACTCAGCGAGACGTTTTCCAACACATGCGTGCGGCCGTAGCCGGCGGAAACTCCCTGCAGCGCTAGCGCTTCAGGCATAAGTCCGCTCGCCGAGATAAACAGTGCGGACATCCGCATTGCCGGCGATCTCCTTGGGGCTGCCGGTGGCCAGCACCGCGCCATTGGCCAGCACCGTGATCGCATCGGCGAAGCGAAAGACGACATCCATGTCGTGCTCGATGATGAGAATGGCAATGTCGCGCGGCAGGGCGTCGATGGCGTCGAGCAGGATGTGGCTCTCGCCCGAAGGAACGCCGGCGGCTGGCTCGTCGAGCAAAAGCACCCGCGGCTCGAGCGCCAGTGCGATGGCGATCTCGACCAGCCGTTGCCTTCCGTAGGGAAGTTCGGCGACGGTTTTGCCGGCATCGTCGCTGAGTTGGAGCGTCTCCAGAAGCCGTTCGGCTCGATCGATAACGTCTGGGCGGGCTCCCGCAGGGCGCAGCATAACGTTGGCCGCTCCCATATGCTCGGACACCGCGAGGTAGAGATTTTCGAGAACGCTGAGACCGGAGAACAGCGTGTTGATCTGGAAGGTGCGGGCAAGACCGCGCTTGACCCGCGAGGCCTCGGCCAGCTGGGTGATGTCGTCTCCGCCTAAGAAAATTTCCCCCTTAGTCGCTGTCAGCGCGCCGGAGATCAGGTTGATGAAGGTCGTCTTGCCGGCACCATTGGGGCCGATGAGAGCGTGGCGGGCGCCGCGCGTCAGGCTGAAATCGATATCCCGCGCGACAACGAGGGCACCAAACGATTTGTAGAGTCCTCTGGTTTGCAGAACGATGTCGTTCATCGCCTTGTCCGTCCCAGCGCTTTGGTAAAGTCCTCGAAGATACCCAGCAGCCCGTGCCGCGCAAACAGGACCGTGAAGACCAGCACGATGCCGATCGCCAGCATCCAGTAAGGCTGGTCGGTGCCGAGGATGGTTTCGGTGACGTTCTCGAGAATCTTGAAGGTGACGACGCCCAGGAAGGCGCCATAGAGCCGCCCCGTCCCGCCAAGGATGATCATGATCAGGACGTCGGCGGCGAGCTCGAATTCGTAGACCGCGGGCGTGATATTGCCCTGGATCTGCACCCAGATCGCACCCGCGACCCCGGCGATGCCGGCGGAGATGACGTAGATCGTCAGTTTTCGGCGCTGGACCGGCGAGCCGATCGCGTGCATGCGCGCGACGTTCTCGCGTATTCCAATGAGCGCCCGACCGAAGGGCGAATGAACGATGACCCGGGCCAGCCAGAAAAAGGCGAACAGGAAGAACAGCGCGTACTAGTAGTTGCTGGAGTACCACACCACATCGAAGGGCAGTACGCCGAGGATCGGATCGTTCTCGAAATTGATGCCGTCAAAGCCGCCGGTGATGAAGTCGAGATCCTTGGCCAACTCGTAGAGCATGATCGTCGCCGCCATCGTCAGCATCAGCAGCGTCAACCCGTGGGTTCGCAAGAGCACCCAACCGGTGACCAGACCGAACAGCCCCCCCAGTAACAATGCCACCGCCAGGCCGCTGAGCGGTTCGGTCCAGCCGTTCGAGGCGAGCAGCGCCGCGCTGTAGGCGCCGGTGCCGAAATAGGCGGTATGGCCGAGGCTGACGATCCCGGTATAGCCGACGATCAGATCGAGCGAGAGGGCGAACAATATCAGTACTAGAATTTGGGTGGCCAGCAGCCGGTAGCCGGGGAAGAGGAAGAATACGGCGATGGCGATTACCCACGGGATCGCCTCGACCCAGCGGAAGCGGTGTTGGGAGAGCAGGGAAAGCACCGCTAATCCTTGCCCGGGAACGGTTGCTACGGCAGAAGTCGGTGAGGCCATATTTAAGCCCTACCCATGAGACCTTGTGGACGCCACAGCAGAACCACGATCGCCACCGCATAGATGAAGAACGAGCCCCCTTCCGGCAGGAAGTACTTGCCGGCGAAATCTATGATGCCCAGAAGAAGCGCGGCGACGAAGGTGCCGCGAACATTGCCCAGCCCGCCGACGGCGACGACGATAAGCACGACAACCAGATACTCGAAAGCGAAGACCGGCTTGATGCCCCCCAGGATCTGGATGCCAAGACCGCCGCCGATCGCCGCCATTCCACTGCCTAGCGCAAAGGTCAGTGTGAACAGGCGGCCGGTGTTGATGCCGCAGGATTCGGCCATGCGCTGATTGTCGACGGCGGCGCGGATCCTGGCGCCGGTACTGGTGCGTTCGAGCCCGTAGAAGAGCAGGACGACGATCACCACACCGGCCACGATCATGAAGGCGCTATAAGCCGGGATGCGTTTGAAGCCGAGATCGATCCCCCCTTGGAGAAACTCGGGCACCGCGATCAGCAGCGGATCGGGCCCCCAGATGAAAGAGACGATGGCGATCGAGGCGAAGACGATGCCGATGGTCAAGAGGACTTGATCGAGCTCGGGTCGCTTGTAAAGCCAGCGGTAGAGGGAGCGCTCCAGAACCACGCTGACCGCCGCCACCACCACGAAGGCGATGGCGAGCGCGGCAATGAAGGGCACGCCGAGGCTGACCACCAGGCGCTGGGTGACATAACCACCAGCCATGGCGAAGGCGCCGTGGGCGAGGTTGATGAAGCCCATCAGGCCCATGGTTATGGAAAGCCCGACTGAGATGATGAACAGCAGCATCGCATAGGCAATGCCGAACACCAGGATCGTCGTTGCCGTGTCGAGCACGAAAGCCATGGCCCCATCCTATTCGCTGCCGGCCTATCACCGATAGGCGAGCAGCGGTCCCCCTGGACTCCCTCGTGAAAACAGCCGACCGCGACGGGGCGCGATCGACTGCTTTCGGGCGGTGCGCCGTTCGGTCAGACGGCTGGCCGAAGCCTTACTTGCCGCACTTGCCGATCTTTAACTCCTTGCACTTGTCTTTGACGGCGGTGAAGGTTCTCTGGATATCCTGCACCAATCGGCCGCCCTTCATCATGACCGTCGAGACGTAGACATTCTGCACGATATCGCGGGTTTCGGGGTCGATCATGATCGGCCCGCGCGGGCTATCGAACTTCCAACCCTTGAGCGAAGCAATTGCCCCTGCAGCGGTGATCCGCTTGCCCTTCGCCGCCTTGATCACGTGGAAGATCGCGGCCATGCCGTCGTAGGATTGCACGCCGATGAAGTCGGGCGTGGAACCGGCGCCGTACTCAGCCTTCCAGGCTTTGACGAATGCCCGGTTGGTAGGAGTCGGCAGGTCGGCGTAGTAGTGGTGGGCGGTGACCACGCCAACCGCCGTCGAACCCATCTTCTGCAGTTGGGTGTCCTGTGTGATGTCACCCGGGCCGATCAGCTTGATCCCCGCTTTACGCATGCCCAATCCATCGAATGTCTTTGCGACGGCGGCGGCATGGTTGCCGGCGGGCACGAAGACGTAGAGGCAATTGGGTTTCTTGTCCTTGGCCCGTTGGAAGAACGGCGTGAAGTCGGGAACACTGCGCGGTCCGCCCATCGGGATGGCATCGAGTACCTTGCCGCCAGCGCTTTCGAATCCGCGCTTGAAGGCGGCGACGCTGTCCTTGCCCGGTGGGTAGTTGGTATAACCGGAGACAGCTGTCTTGCAGCCCATCTTCTTCGAGGCGTGCTCGCCCATGATATAGCCGGAATGCCACATGGTAAAGGACACCCGCGCGATATAAGGCGAGAGCTTGGTAATCCACGAGGTGCCGGCATTCATGATGACGACCGGAACCTTAGCTGCGGTCGCCAACGGCGCTATCGACATCGCGTTTGGCGAGAAGATGATGCCGGTTATCAGTTCGACCTTCTCGCGGGTGATCAACTCCTGGGCTGCGGCCTTGGCGATCGGCCCACCGGGACGCTTGGAATCGCGGACGATCAGTTTGATTGTATCGCCACCCAGCTCCTTGGCGTGGAGTTTGATATAGAGCCGCGCGCCTTTTTCCAGCTGGATGCCGAGATTTGCGGCACCACCTGATTTCGGTGCGATGAAGCCAATCTTGATTTCCCGAGCCTGGGCGGCGCCCGCGGCCATGAGTGCGGCGGCGCTTGCCGCCAGCAGAAGAGTTCGCATTTTCATCGGTTTTCCTCCCTTGATATCGAGCCATACAAGCAAGGATCGCGGATTTTCGTAAGAATGCTGTCTTTAACGTTCGGCTCTTCTTATCACTTCGGCCGAGAATGCAGCGTTTTGCTGTCCGCGCATTAGCCGCCTGCACGGCGATTCGACAAAGCTTATGAAAGTGCCGGACGCTTGGCCAGCACAAACGCTTTTGGCAAGTGAATCGATTTGCAGCAGCTTACTCGGCGCTTACCCCTGTTTGGCGGTGACGATCCAAATGCTGGTCTCCATGCGGACGCCTTGCGGTTCGGCATGGCGCGCGATCACCGCCCGGAGATCGGCGAATATCGCGCTTCTCGCTTTTTCATCGGCCTCGGCCACAAATGGCGAGGCAGAACGAAAATTCCCACCGTCCGAGGTGCACCCCCCAAAATTTTATATTTTTTTGCGCGCGAAGGATGGGACCCGAGTAATTTTTAAAATAATTTTTGCCTGAGATGGGGCCCCAATTGAATATTATGAAATCGCTTGAGCCGAACAGTGTGTATAGGCGGACGCTAGCTGGTCGCGAAATCAGGGGGGTGGGGGGTCTCAGATCGGCGCCGGGCCGAGTGGGACCCATATCTGTTGCCAATCTCGGCCATTGTGATCACGCCCTCCCCTGCAGCGGGCCACCCATCGTTTTGAACTTGGCAATCCGGCGCTCAATGTCACCTAAAAGTTCGGAGAGTGCCGCATCGATGTCATTACAAAGCACGCCCTCCCGCATGTCCGCTTTACCCCCGAAAGCGGACATTGAAGCTCGCACGCTGAATGTCTGCTTATAGCCAGAAGCGGACATTTGGACGAACTGCGAATTACTCCGGTAGCCCTGCCTTGCGAAGCCCGTCGAGATAGCGCTTGGCGCTCCACGGATGCATCGGCTTCGCTATCCAGGACGTCGAGCTGAGATGCTTTACTACGTCCGGCATGACCATTGAGCCGGGAGTGGCATTTTTGAGACCACCCGTGGACTTTACCGCCGCCGGGCTTCCTGATATCGCTGCGCCCAGAATCCATCCGGCACCCCAACCAGGAGCGATCCATGGCCTTCGAGCTGATCAATCCCAGCAGCGTTCACGAGCCGACCGGTTATTCCCACGCGGCGAAAGTCGGTAACATGCTTTACATCTCCGGCCAAGTTGCCGTAGCCCCGGACGGGCAGGTGGTGGGCAGGGGCGATATCGCGGCACAGGCGCACCAAGTTTTTGCAAACCTGCGGGCCGTACTGCGCGATCAGGGAGCGGAACTGGATCGGATCTTCAAGATGACGACGCTCATCACGCAGCCTTCGTATCTGGAACCCTTCCGGGCCGCGCGGAACGAGGCTCTGTCGGCGCCCTTTCCGGCCAACACACTCCATGTGGTGCAGGCTCTGGCCGGGCCGGATTGGCTGATCGAGGTCGAGGCGATTGCCTTGCTGGACTAGGCTATGTCTGAGAGTACCCAAGACCATCGGCCGCGCCCTTCGAGACAGGCTCCCGAGGAGCCTTCCTCAAGGACACGGCATTGCGCACCGCGTCCACCACGCTCGGGAACTCGATGAGCAGACCGTCACACATGATCTTGACGATCCGCCCGTTGTCGCGCGCCATGATCGGGTCAATGATCTCATTGCGGTACGTCTTACGGAGCGCGGCAGTGCGCTCCTCGTCCTTGCCCATCAGGCGCGAGTAGCCGACCACGTCAGCAGCGAGGATCGCGGCAAGCCTTCGAGTGACCTTTTCCTCCGCCACGTGGTTCTTCCCCAAGACGCGAATTCAGCAGAGGATAGCCTAGTGGGAAGTGGCGCGGGAGTCGGACGAATTATCGGTCGCTCGAAGGTGGCGCGGTATTGGCTGATCAACGGCAACTGCTCGCCGAACCGCGCATTTGGCTCGAATGTCCGCTTCGGGTCCAGGCTGTGTGAAAACTATTTTTGAAGCCCGAGCGCGCAACATTGATTCGCCTAGCTGCCATCGCAGGCAATAAAGATTCACGCGTCGGCAATTATCGAATCTATTGTTGCGCCGACGCTCTTCCGGCCCGCGTATTCACACGGCCTGGGTCAATAGCAGACATTAGGCAGTGCTCTCGGGACGTCCGCTATACCCCCGAAAGCTGACATTGATGGCGGCACGCTGAATTTCCGCTAATAGCCAACACCGGACATTGGCGGTGGGTCAACAGCAACCGTGATTTGGCATATCGCGATGCCT
>JAPULJ010000672.1 GCA_027295145.1 Alphaproteobacteria bacterium
GGCTTTTTCGCGCTAATGTAGATCTCGATGCCGCCATTAGCGTTGAGCTTGAAGCCGGCGTTCTCGCCGACGCTGTATTTTTTGCGGTCATTTGGGATGAAGAAGCCATTCTTGAGGTCGTAGAGCGTCAGCGACCAGAACGCCGTGGCCGGCGGCAGCTCATCCTTGCTCATTTTCAGCATATAGTCGTGCTGGGCGTTCATGGGCTTGCCGTCCTTGGTCGCAGCCGGTAAATAGCGAGCCTGATACCCGGGCAGGCCGATCGGCCCAACCACGGACTGAAAGACCTGAGCCTCAAGGTCGATCTGCCCCTTGGGCATGAACACCTGGGGCATTACGCGCGCCTGCGCGGCCTTATCCGGCAAGGCGGCAAACGTCTTCTTGACCACTTCGTCAGCGACCTTGCGGAACCGCGCGCCGCGCCACCCAACGGGCTGGCTTGCCGGCCCTGCTGTTGAGGGGGAGGCGCTATCGCCTGTGGCGCGGCCATGGGATAAAACTTCAGTATTGTCATAACCATGCCCTCGCTGCTGCTGTACCTTCGACGGTAAAGTTTGAGCGGCCGAAAGAGCGCAGGGTCATTCCACCGGCTCTGGAACCGGGAAGGTCCAAGACCCGTTCAAAATTTCCTCGCGCGGCTCGTACATGCGCGCCACGTAGTTCGACCCTTCGCCGATCGGCAGACAGTTCGCACGACCGTCCTCGCAGCCGCCAAAATGGATAGTGAACGATCCGTCGTCGTTCGGCTCGGCCGTAACGTTGTTAAAACTGTAGGCACCCAGCTCGTTTTCATCCATAAAGCCGTCAGCGTTGTAGACGGTCAATGACCAGAAGGCGTCGATTGGGACGTCCTTCACCGTCACTGCATACTGGCTTCCGTCAATGTTTGCGAAGCTGCGGATCTCATAAAAAGCGCTTGTTTGCGGCAATCCACCCCATGCGGCCCCAGCGCCGACGAGATGATGGATCGGGTCCGTGTCTTCCGGCATGCCAAAGGCGCGCGACGCGTCCATGCCCAATTTGGCGAGCTGGTTCAGCGCTTGGCGCGCTGTCTTGAGCTGCTGCTGATCCCAATCCGGAATATCGAGCGGTCCGTCGCCGCCACCCGCGATCTTCAGCCCGTCCTGTGCGGCATTCGCCGCCGTGACATCTTCCGGATCGCCTGGGTTCACAAAGGTCCGCACGTTCGCGACGGCATAGCGGCTTCCGACCATTTCCTGGGTCAGGGCGTGCTCTCCCGGTTCCGTGATCACAAACATGTAGTGATCCTGATTGATTACGTGCAGGCTCATGTAACGGTCACCCGCGTCGGGCAAGGTGACGGTCACGGGCTCGCTGAGATCGAGCACACTGGCGGAGAAAAGCGTGTCGCGGTTCATGCGGATCACAGGCTGGTCATCCAGCGGCGTGGGCACGCGGATATGGAAGAAGTTCCCGAATCCTATGCGATCGTGCATCACCCGGATCGCGGTATCGGTTTCTGCCCGAACGAAGGTGTCGATCGTGACAGGCTCCGCGGCGGCCGTGGTGATCGAGACAAGAAAGACTATCGCCGTGGCGAAGTGGCGCATGAGCCATCGCTCCCGCATGAAGTCAGTTGTCGAGACACGATGATCCAATCCGACATGTCTCGGATAACCTTCATATCCATGGCGACGGTATCCAAGTCGCGCCGCGGTCGGATCGGATTTCATCCGCCGCCTTCCGGATAGCCCGTTTTTGGTCGGTTGGTCGTGTCCATAAGCTCGGACAGTCAAATTCTCCACCATGCGCACGGCCGAAGGACTATTTATTCCAACCTTGTAATTTTCGTTCCTTGTAGTCCCAGGCCGGCCATCAGACCTTTCTGACCGAAAGTAAATGCGTAGACATCGCTTTTTGCCGTCTCTGTCGTCAGCGTCTTGGCCAAGCCGGCATCCACGATGACGATGCTGGGGCCCACGCCGAGTTCCCATCCTTCACCCGTTTCAGCCCTTTCCACGGCCGCGTCCGTCATAAGAAGCATCGCGTATCCGAATGCCTGCACACCCGCTTGCAAACCGAAGGAAGCTGCACCGATGTTGTAATATTCAACGATGTAATAGCCACCACCTTGCTTGGCTCTAACGAGCGCGCCATTCCCATACTGGACGCCCACGATGAAACCCGCCTTGACGATAGTCGGGAAAACGAGAGCCCCTTCCGCAATCGATGCGAGTCTTTTTGCAGCCGGTGATGTTTCCAGAAGCAGTGCCATTGCGGCATGCACGTCATTGTCGAGGGCAGTCCGCTCCTCTGCAGCCGCGGACAACGATCCGAAAGTCACCCCTATGAGAAAATAGAGGGACAACAATCTCGAGGACAATAAACACGTGTAGTTCATGATTTTTCCTTCATTCGAGGCAATGGTAACGCCAATCGTGACCGGCGCACCGGAGAAGTCAGTCAAGGCAGCCAGGTTATCTTCCGTCGCCAATCATCCCGTCTCGAAGCGGCCCATTCGGCTGGTCGAGGTGGCGAAGCGCTTAAGCCGATATTCCCCAAATGAAATCCAAACCGACATCTCCCGGACGCATGGGGAGCAACAGACATCTCATGCGAAACGAAGCCAAATCGTACGCGTCGGCATGACGGCTGGGAACTGCTAGAATTGACAGATTGTTGAAAAAAAATTGACAGGCCGCTGAAGAAAACCGCGCGAGGAGAACTCGAGGCTCCGTTCGCGATCGACCCGTCGAGGCTCCAGTTTCGCATCACCCATCGGGTAATCTAAGCCGGCAGCGGGGTGCGAATCCTGTAAAACATCGTGTAGAGGACCGGCACGATGACCATGGTCAACACGGTGCCAAAGCTTAGCCCGGCCATGATGGTGATCGCCAAGCCAATCCAAAACACATCCTGCATCAACGGAGCAACCCCAAGCACGGTGGTCGCGGCCGCCAAAACCACGGGCCGCAGGCGCGAAACCGCGGCCTCGATAACCGACTCATGGGGCGCTCCGCCGGCGGCAAGGTTCTCGTTGATTTCGTCGATCAGTACGATCGAATTCTTGATCATCATGCCAGCCAGGCTCATCGCTCCCAAAAGCGCGACAAACCCGAAGGCCGTGC
>JAPULJ010000673.1 GCA_027295145.1 Alphaproteobacteria bacterium
TGCAACAGGCAAAGTCGGGCGGCGAGTCCATGCTGGTCAGCGCAGCGAGCATCTATAACGCCTGTTTGGAAAGACGGCCTGACTTGCTGCCGCGCCTGTTTGATCCCATGGCCACCGACCGGCGGGGCGAGATTCCCGTAGGCATGAAGCCGTATTTTGAAATCCCGGTATTCACCTGGCATCAGGGATACCTTACCGTCATGTACCAGCGCCAATACATCGATTCCGCACAGCGCTTCCCCGGCGCCATGCGCCTGACGCCTAATCATGTCGAAGCCTTGAACCTGTTCGACGAGCTGGCCAACGATCCCAGCCTGAACCTTGCCATGATGCTGAAACCCGGCGACATGCAGTTCGTCCATAATCACAGCCTACTGCATGACCGAATGAGGTTTGAGGACTGGCCAGAGCCAGAACGTCGCCGCCACCTGCTGCGTTTGTGGCTCAGTGTGCCGGGCGATCGTCCTTTGCCTGATTGTTTTGCCGAGCGATTTGGCACCACCGCCATTGGCAATCGGGGTGGTATCGTCGTACCGGGTTGAACGTATCCACGCCGATAGTTACCGCGCCGCGGCGTCCTAAAGCCACCACTGCATAACGTATTCGTACGGTCCTTCGCGATTGACGAGATCGACCCGCTGGAGCGCAATGCGATAACCGTCGTCGGTTTTCTTCAGGTAGTGCCGGTATTTCCCGGTGAATTGCCGCACCTCGTAGCGCAGATACTCCGCGCAGTGAAAACGTGAGCGCACGATCACATCGCCGTTCGCGTCCTCGTGCTCGACGATCGTGTTGGAGACAACGTGGCAGAGGCGGTTGTTCGGCGCCTGACTATGCGCTTGGGGGTGGTTGTTGCGCCCGATTCGCATCTTCATCAGGTTCAAATCTTCCCAAAAGATGTTGGGCACGCCGTCGCCGTCGCTCTGGTCTTCCTCCGCCGGCATCCAGTAGTGACCGTCTTCGGTGAAAAGCGCGAGCCATTCGTCCCAGGCCTTTCCATCGAGAAACTCCGCCTGACGGTAGAGGAACCTCTCCACCGCGGCCTGGGTCTCCGGACTCACATCGGCGATCGCGAAGGGATCGCTTTGCGCCAGTTTCTTCGCCGCCTCACCCATGGCTCCCGGCCTCCGAGCCATTGCCGGTCATCAAGCCCTTCCAGACTTGCATCATGTGCCTGAGCGGCATCTCGCTCATCGAATCGGGCACGGAGCGCAGCACGCCGTCGACCATCGGATCCTGACCCGCGTTGCGATGAAAGCTAACCCAATCGCCGCCGTCGGAGGCGAGCCCCAGCTGAACTTTCCACCAGTTGAAGAGATCGTCGGCGTTGACCATAGTCGAGGGCGAATTGACCAGATAGTAGTAGCCCAACGCCCGCCGGTAGATCGCCTCCGGCGCATCCTTGAGGCGGAAATGCCAGATCTCGGAGAGCGTGCGGTTGGGGGCGATCGGCCTGATCGTGCGCAGCTGCTGCAGCGGCGGCTGGACCGAATTGCAGGGATAGACCAAAACATGGTGCAGATTGACGCCCAGGATCTCCTCGGCGCGCTTCTCGCCATAGGCCGCGTACATGCGTCGCACATACTCGTTCGTGTCGGGGTCGTCGGGACGCAGGCCCATATATCCTTCGAGAACGCAATGGCCCTGAGGATAGCCGACCGTTCCGAACTTGACCCAGCCGTCGATTCCGATGCGCTTGAAGTCAGATAGAAAGCCATACTCCATCGGTACGGGCTCGCCAGCCTTTTTCATATCGCGCTCCACGGTCTGGGCGGCAGCCCCGGTTGATTCGTGCGTGGCGCCGGGATGCGATACGTCGAGCTGGTTCTCCAGAAATACCTTCCAGTTTGATTGCTGGACCATATGAAAGCAGTCGCCGACGACTTCCGTCTCGCCGCCGGGCGCGCGGTCGATCAGCTGGTCGAACGCGGTCTTCGATTCGCCAAGATGTGTTTCAAGATCGGGGCCGTCTTTTGCCAGCGAGGCGAACCAGAAGCCTCGGTAATTGTCCACCCGCGGCGCCTTGCGTACATGGAACGCCGGATCGTCCATATTAAACGCCGTTCCTTCGTACCCCTCGACTGCCGGAATGCTCTTGATGCGGCCGTCGAGTTCGAATAGCCAGGCGTGATAGGAGCAGCGGATCGAGCTCCCGGTATTGCCCTTGCGCGCGCTGCACAGCTGTGTGCCGCGGTGCGGGCAGCGGTTATAGAGCACATGAATTTGGCCGTCCTTGTCTCGCGTCATCAGCATCGGCTGGCGGCCTACGCGAGCAAGGTAGTAATCGCCCGGATTCTTTACCTGGCTCTCATGACCGATATAGATCCAGAGCCGCTCGAAGATGCGCTCCATTTCCAGATCGAAGATTTCTTGATCGACATAGGCTTTGCGATGGACCCGGTCTGGCTCGACCAGGGCCGCAATTTCTTCGTCGGACCAGCTCATCGCACCCTCTTTCACTTGTTTCGCCCATATCATCGAGTGATGGCGTTATCGCCATCGAGCGGAACTACATTCGGGAATCCCCGGATGACACCTGCCAATCGCCGACAACGCTAGCACAATGGGCATACGGCCGCGAATCCGGCCTTGCACTGGTTAGACGGGCCAAGGTCAGCCGTTGATCGGGCCGATCTGGCGATGAGTAATTCGGCCCGGTGACCAATTCACATGAGGAGCGGTTCAACGTTTCGGCTACATACCAACAGCTCCACGGGCTGGCCCCATTTTACGCAGCCATGGTGGTCACATTTAGCTCCGCCGTTGGCACTTGCATTCTTTAAAAAAATGGAACAATGTTCGTCTATTCCCTTTCTTTAGATATATTCGTCCGTTATCCAAACGCATCTGCGGCGAGATCCGGAGGGGCCTGAGGGAGAATAAGATGGCGAAAGTTTATGTAAGCGCAGTGCTCAATGGACCGACCGAAATGGCGTGGGGATTCGTGCGCGATTTCAACGGATTGCCGAGCTGGCTGCCGGGAATAATGAGCAGCGAAATAGAAGAGGGTAAGTTGGCGGACGAGATCGGCGCGGTGCGTGTGATGGAAGTTGGGCCGGGTATGACGGTCCGTGAAAAGTTGCTCGCCCTTTGCGATGACCCGTACAGCATAACGTATTCGGTAATTGAAGGTCCATTGCCGCTCTCCAATTTGACGGCAACTATAAACGTGCGTCCGGTCACGGAAGGCGGCGCAACTTTTGTCGAATGGTTTGCGGAATTCGATCCGAACCCGGGCTCGGAAGAGAAGGCGCCCAAAATACTGACCAGTGTATATACAGGCGGCCTAGCAGCGCTTGGCGAGAAAATCGATGACATCTAGTGGTGCCACCTCGTCGAAATGCAGAATTGGCAATACCTTAAGTCCGG
Organism: Alphaproteobacteria bacterium; assembly: GCA_027295145.1. Classification (GTDB taxonomy): domain Bacteria; phylum Pseudomonadota; class Alphaproteobacteria; order JAPULJ01; family JAPULJ01; genus JAPULJ01. Next base: position 3,370 of record JAPULJ010000673.1, read on the forward strand.
TCGGACAGCGCATTGGCAGTACGACAGGCTGGCCTCAAATAGGTGTTTGACAGCCGATACCCCCACTAACCAAGCATTGATATACTAGAACATTGTTGTATCAATATTGATCATCGCCGTCGGCTATGCGATGGTAATGAACGAGTTGGGGGAAGAGTTTCATCTGATATGGCCGATTCAGCGAAGCAAGTACCATTGGTGCCAGGCACCTTCCGCCGCAGCGAGGACGGAGGCGGATCATGCCTTGTTGGAAGCTACTGCGCCACGTGCGAGCAAGTCATTTTCCCGAAGATGGTGCTTTGTCCCATGTGCCATGTTGAAACCGTGGAAAGGGAGATTGGACGGACCGCGAAACTCTTCAGTTTCACGATCGCACATGTCGCGCCGATCGGTTTCGAGGCCCCCTACTTTCAGGCCTATGTCGATCTGCCGGAGGGGCCCAGGGTGTTTACGCTCATTAGCGCCGATACACCCGTCGAACCTGACAGTTTGTGCGAGGAGATGGACCTTGAGTTGGTGGTCGAGCCAGTGCGCGTGGAGGCCGACGGAACCGAGGTTACAACCTACAAATACCGGCCATTGATCGGAGGTTGAGCGACGCCATGAGAAATGTAGCGGTGATCGGCGTGGGCGCTCACCCGGTGGGCAAGTATGAGCATTTGGCGCTAAAGGATTTGGCGCGCGAAGCCATCTGGGGTGCGCTGCGGGACGCGGACGTGGAGCCCGAAAAAATTGATGTTGCGTATGTCGGCAATTCGCTTGGCGGCTTGCTGACCGGCCAGGAAGGCATACGTGGTCAGGTGGTGATGCAGGATGCCGGCTTTGGCGGTTTGCCGGTGATCAACGTAGAAAACGCGTGCGCCAGCGGCGCCACGGCGTTTCGCGGGGCATGGCTTGAGGTGGCCTCGGGTAATGCGGACTTCGCGCTCGCGGTGGGCGTGGAAAAGATGTTCGTGGGTGACATCGCAAAGTCGATCAGCGCGATAGCAGCCGACTCCGAGCTCGAATTGTCCCGGATGGGTATGCAGTTCTCGGCGAGCTACGCCATTCACCCCAAGATCAACCTGAAGGGCAAGATGCGCGATTACGGCTGGACGCCAGCGGACTTCGCCAATGTGGCGGTCAAGAATTCCGACAATGGATCAAAGAATCCAGTTGCGCAGCACCGCCGTCCGCTGACCACCGAGGATGTTCTCCAGTCCCGCATGATCGCGGACCCACTGACACTCTTCATGTGTTCCTCGATTGGTGACGGGGCCGCCGCGGCGATCGTTTGTTCAGCGGATGCCGCAAAGAAACTTTCGTCCAGACCCCTGGTCAATATCGGCGCATGCATTTTGAAGTCGGGCGTTTACCGGCTGCCCAACGACGATCGGGCCGACACACTTACATTAACCGCAGAGGCAGCCTACGAGGCTGCGGGAATATCTCCCGAAGACGTCGATCTTGCGGAAGTGCACGACGCCATGGCGCCGGCTGAGTTGATGATTTACGAGCGGTTGGGATTCTGTGGGCCTGGTGAAGGACCGAAACTGATCGACGAAAGAGTGGTTACGCTGGATGGCAATAAGCCAGTCAATCCGAGCGGCGGTCTCAGCGCGCGGGGACACCCAATCGGCGCAACGGGGATTCTACAGATGTACGAGATAGTTCGGCAGCTGCGCGGTGAATGCGGGGATCGTCAAATTCAGAACAATCCCAAAGTGGGTTTGGCGCAAAACCAGGGCGGGTTATTGCTCGGGCAGGACTCGGCGGCCTATTCGGTAACGTTGCTCCATACCTGAAACGGGGGGTGCAACCGCCCTGGGCTGCACTTGATCACTTAGTGGAGGATATCAAACGTGTCGCAACCAAAGCGGAGATCGGTCGTCAAGCCGATGAGTGAGGCGGTGGAGCAGATCGAGAACGGCATGACCGTCGCGGTTGGCGGCTTCGGCGCGGATAATCACCCGATGTCGGTGATTAGGGAAATGATCAAGCAGGAGAAGAAGGATCTTACCGTCATCGCCAGCGCGACCGCCGGCCTGGAGATCGATCTGCTGATCGGCGCCGGCGTGGTGAAGAAATTGATCGCTCCTTATGTTGGTCAGGAGATGTATTGCCCGATCGGCCACAACTACCGGAAATACGTCGAAGAGGGCCTGCTGGAGACGTGGGAATGCTCGGAATACATCCTCTACATGGGCCTGTTCGCCGCCGCGGCAGGACAGGATTTCATGGCTTGGCGTGGCGGGATCGGCACAAGCATTCCCGAGCTCAATTCTGATCTGGTGCCATTCACCGATCCGATTGGTGGCAAAAACCAGTATCTGGCGATACCAGCGCTCAGGGCCGACTGGGCAATCATCCATGTCGGCTGGTCGGATGAATACGGCAATGGCCAGCACCTCGGCGCGCCATTTGGCGATCGTTGGCTGGCCCGCGCCGCAAACCGGATCATGACTGTCGCGGAACGGCTCGTGCCTAATTCGCACATCCGCAAGAACCCGTTCATGACCTCGATATCCTATGCCGATTGCGTTGTCGAATCGCCCTATGGCGGCCACCCCTATGCCGCCCACGGGTTCTACCGCGAAGACCCCGAGCACATCGAGGAATACGTCGCCGCCAGTGCAGCCAATCGCAAGGGCGATACGAAAACCTGGGATGCCTACCTGAAAAAGACCGCGTTCGATCCCAAAGACGATGTCGACTATCTGGAGCACGTGGCTGGTCTCAGAAAACTGCTCAGCCTGTACCAGCACCCCCACGTAACTTTTTGAGCGAGAACTCCAATGAGCGACTTCACCTGGAAAGAAATGATGGCGATCGTCTTTGCGCGCGAGATCGAGGATGGAGACAGCCTCACCGCGGGTGCACACACGGAAATCTTTTTTGCCGCGACGATGCTGGCGCAAAAGACTCATGCGCCGAACATCAAGCTTCAGCTCGGGGGCACTTGTTTTTTATGCAATGTGGTCGGACAGGATATCGAACGCTTGCCGATGACGTCGACCAGCTACGACATCCTCAAGTTCGCCGAGTCGGTCCACGACCATCCCGAAACATTCCTGTTTTACAGCCCGCCAGGCGGCAGGGAGTATTACAAGGACGACGGTCCCTATCGTGACATCAACCACTTTTGGTTTGCCGACCGGTTCTTCGTCGGCGGAATCCAGGTCGACAAGTTCGGCAACGCCAACATGATCGGCGTGGGCAAGCCCAAAATGACGTTTCGCGGGCCAGGCACGATTGGCATCAACGATATAGCGCTCAGCGTGCGCTATCCTTACGTTTTCCTCACCGCCCATGACAAACGCCGACTGGTGGATCAGGTCGACTACATCTCATTTCCTGGCCGCAAGATCTGCCGTGAAAACGATTTCCCGGCCAGCGGTCCTAAATGGATCGTCTCGCCGCTCTGCATCTTCGATTTCGACCCGAAAACGGACACCGCCCGCCTCGCAGCGCTGATGCCCGGGGCAACGGTAGAGCAGATCAAGGAAAATACGGGTTTCGATTTCGGGGTCTCCGAAGATCTCAACACCATCGAGCCTCCAACGCCGGACGAGCTCGGCCTACTGCGCGGCGAAATCGACCGCACTGGCGTGCTGCGCCAGTAGTCAAATCCAAACAAGCGGAGAACGACAAATGTCAAAAAGTGCATCCGACAGCGTGAAGGTCCGGGAATACAAGCTGTTCATTAATGGTGAATTCACCGATGCCGCCGACGGCAAAACGTTCGAGAGCGTGGATCCGGGCAACAAACAAGTCATCTCGAGCATTGCCAAAGCCGGTCCGCGGGACATCGACCAGGCGGTCGCAGCGGCGAAAGCAGCATTTCCGGGGTGGGCAAGGAAGGCGGCCGCGGCCCGCGCCAAAGCCCTTCAGAAGCTCGCCGGGCTGGTCCTCGCAAATAATGACACGATTGCCGAACTCGAATCACTCGATGTGGGCAAGCCGATCCGCGATTCTTCCAAAATCGATGCGGTGACCGCCGTTGACGCGCTGGAATATTTCGCCGGCATGGCGACCAAGGTCGAAGGGACGATCAAGCCGGTGCCTGGCCCATACTACAACCTGGCGGTCCGCGAACCCCTCGGCGTCATCGCAGGCATCACGCCATGGAACTATCCGCTTTTACAGGCTATCTGGAAGATCGCGCCGGCGGTCGCAGCAGGAAACACGGTGGTCATCAAGCCGGCAGAGCAGGCCTGCATGTCAGTTCTGTTCCTGGCTGAATTGATACAACAAGCGGGCTTTCCTCCTGGAGTGATCAATATCGTGCCAGGCTTCGGCGAAGATGCCGGTGACGCGCTGGTCAGAAATCCTGATGTCGCCAAGGTGATGTTCACGGGCTCAACCGAGACCGGCATTTTGATCGCTCGCAACGCCGCCGATACGCTAAAGACATGCGCGCTGGAGCTTGGCGGCAAGAGTGCGGTGATTGTCTACAAAGACGCGCCGACAGACACGGCGGCCAAAATCGCGGCGATGGCAATTTTCTCCAACCAGGGCCAAGTCTGCACCGCCGGCTCCCGCCTGTTATTGCATGAGTCCAACCATGACGAAGTGCTGGACAAGATTATCGCCATCGCCAAGGACGTGAAGCTCGGCTACCAAATGAACGAAGAGACGACGATGGGGCCGCTGGTCAACCAGGAGCAGATGGACCGCGTCGAGGGTTATATCGAGTCCGGTAAAAAGGACGCAAACCTCGTATACGAGCACCAGCGCCCAAATCTCGACGGCTTCTATGTCGGGCCAACTATCTTCGATGGCGTCGGGAACGACATGAAAATCGCCCGCGAGGAAATCTTCGGGCCGGTGCTTTCAGTCATCACCTATGCCGAAGAGGACGAAGCGATTGCGATTGCCAACAACTCCGAATATGGCCTCGCCGCCTCGATCATCACCCGCGACGTCGGCCGGGCGATGAAAACGGCGCAGGCCATGGAGGCCGGCAACGTTTGGATCAACACTTGGGGCGCGGTCTCTTCGATGGCGCCGTATGGCGGTTACAAAAAGAGCGGCTACGGCCGCGAGATGGGCTTCTCCGTCATGCACGAGCTGACCCAGGAGAAGAGTATCTGGATCAATTTGCGCTGACGCCGGCGTTGTTATCCTTGGATGCCCCCTGCTTGCCAGGGGAATGTCGTTCTTTTGGCGGCTGAATTGGCTTACGATTTACGCGAACCTGGAGTGTATCTTGGACAAATCGGTTGAGACAGGAACCTGAGAATGCGCGCCCTTGTCGTCCATGAATTCGGTCCGCTCGGCAGCCACAAGGTTGAAGAGGTCCCGGCCCCCAAATCAGGCCCCAACGATGTGCTGATCGACGTGCACGCGATCGGGCTAAACTTCCCCGATACGCTGATGTTGCAGGGCAAGTACCAGAAACGCCCGGATCGGCCTTTCGTTCCGGGCCGCGATCTGGCAGGGGTCGTTCGCTCGGTCGGATCGGACGTGACCCGTTGCAAGCCGGGCGACCGGGTCGTCGCGCAGGTCTTCACGGGTGGGTTTGCGCAGAGCGTTGCGGCGCCGGAGAAACGTTGTTTCCCGCTACCCGAAGCTGTGTCGTTTGAAGAGGCGGCGGGCATGATCACCGTCTTCAACACCGCCTGGGTGGCGATTGAATTGCGCGCGGGCATCCAGGCCGGCGAGACGGTCATGGTTACGGGCGCGGCCGGCGGTGTCGGCCTTGCCGCTGTTCAGCTCTGCAAAGCGCGCGGTGTCACGGTGCTGGCCGCCGTATCGTCACCGGAAAAAGGCGAGCTCGCGCTGGCCAATGGCGCGGACCATGTAATCGACACCAACGCGACCGATCTCGATGCGCTGAAACGGCATTTGCGCGCCCAGGTTGAAGCCGCAACAGGCGCCAAGAACGGCAATGGCTGCAATGCCGTGATCGACATGGTCGGGGGCGATCTGTTCGAGGCCGGCTTGCGTGTGCTTGCCTTCGGCGGCCGGCTGATCGTCGTCGGATTTGCCGGCGGCACGGTCCCGGCGGCAAAGGCGAATTACTTGCTCTACAACAATATCGGCGTGCTCGGCGCGCCGCTCGACATCCAGTTCGAGCACGCCTATGCGGATATGGAGCGCGGGGTGGCCGAGACGTTACGGCTGGCCAGCGAGGGCAAGGTCCGCGCCAATATCACGGCACGCTACCCGCTGGACGAGATCGTGCCCGCGCTGCAGACGTTCACGGACCGCAAGATGAAGGGCAAGATCGTGGTCACAACGGGACGCGAGTGAACCGGTCAGTTGCAAGGCCAGCTTAAGCTCTTTTAGTGCTGGCAATCTTATTCAGCCGCGTATTCGGCCCTGTCGCCAAGTCTTTGGGTAACAGGGTGCTCATCAAGAACGCGGTTTGCGCCTCGAGGAACTCTTCGAACGTCATCTCTCGTTTAAGAGACCAATGTTTCAGCGACCACATATGCGCTAGGAACACAGTGTTTTGCGCAGCTAGGCCGGAGTTTACGGGCCGGAACCTGCCATCCTGAATGCCATGGTCAATAATCTCTCGAAACAGTTCGTGCACGGCAATTTCGGACTCGAGTATGGTCGTCTGCCGGTCCGAGGGGAGCACATCCATCTCACGGTAGAGGAGCTTCACACCCTGACGATACTTGTCGATGATCCTGCAGTAGCGCTGAAAAGCAAGAATGTAAGCGGCAACAGGATCATCCCCTTCGGAGAAGATGTCACCCAACGAGGCCGCCTTTTCATCGACAATTCGCTGAGCTACCAGGAATAGAATGTCTTCCTTGGAGGTCACATACATATAAAGGCTTGCGACATTGAACGAACACGCCCTCGCGATCTCCCGAATCGACGTCTTGTGGAAACCATTTCGCAAAAATAGCTGCGTGGCCACATCGACTAATTCAGCCCTACGCTGGGCGAGGACCCCTGGATTTTTTACCGTAGCTGGGATGTGCCTGCTTTTTTCGCTCATTTGTTTCTCGTCTGTTGACGCATTGTCGTCGTTTGCACACAAAGTATTTAGCAGTTCACATTATCTCGCGTAGTCATAGATTCCTGACAGCTAACTCAAATTCGATTAGGGGTCAACACGAGCATCAGACATGGATTGCATGCGTTCCCAAAGCGCAGTATTGCAAATCGCAGCAAGAACGACGGACATAGTATAACGATGTTCTGGACAATCACAATACGACGACACTTCTGGATAGGTCGCGAGCGCAATTAATACAATTTCTCAACTCACCCTTCGTACGGGACGACCGTTTTGATATTGGCGGCCGCACCCAATTCAGCCCACCAGCGCGCGCAAGCCGATGGTCGGATTTCGCTGCAGTAATTCGAAGAAACAGCCAATTTCATTGAAGAATATCGAACTGTCTCCAAATTCTAAATTACCATCGTTCACATGCCAACGCGCGCGCCATGCGCAATACGGTTTGAATAATTGAAGGCACTGTCTCGGCAGTGGCAATAGCCTATACATGTCAAAACGCAAGACATATACTGGAACAACATTATAGTGACTTGGAAAGAGGCGTTGGGAAGTATCAAGAATTAGGGCAACTGTCTGGTGGGTTGATGGATTGAATTCCACGCTTGGATTTGGGTGGGCGACCCATTTCAGTAGCGTTCATTGAACCTCGCCTGGCAAATCCGCTGATCCAATCCGTCGAATGATATCAACAACAGCAACAGAATTAAAAACAGACGATCGACGAGTTTCGCGAGCTTTATCAATAATTCGGCAATTTACAATCAGCAAGTGAACCACCGAGCACTCGGTCAAACGGACGCTTTGTTGGAAAAAAAAGGGGAAACGCGGCTAGTCAGATCAAACGGTCCAGGTCTGTGCCGACTGAGGTGACCGCGCCACTGGCGATGTTTGAAAGCGAGCAGGTGAGATAACTGACGCCAAGCTCCATAGCCGGATTAGGCAAAAAATCGGCCGAGAGGGGAGTAAAGATGCGTAAACAGGTTGTGCTTGGCACGCAACGCTGCCTGCGCATTACGTACGACGTCTACGGCGGTTGGCGGGTATAGATGAACTGCCATAATGCGGATCTGTTAGCGCGCGTCAGCCTCATGCATCGCCAAAGGATCCGGACAAACGCGGGAGGATTTGGACGCAATGACCGGAAAATCGATATTTGATATCGGGCTCGAGAAGGGTCCCGCGAACCATCGGCCGCTGACCCCGCTCTCGCTGATCGAACGTGCGGCGACGACCTTCCCCGACCATATCGCAGTGATCCATGGCAAGCGCCGCACCAGCTGGGCGCAAACCTATCGCCGCTGCCGGCAGCTCGCCTCAGCGCTTACCCAGCGCGGCATCCAGGTCGGCGACACGGTCGCCGTCATGGCGCCCAACATCACTGAATTCTACGAAGCCACGTTTGGCGTTCCAATGTGCGGCGCCGTGCTTAACGCGCTCAACACGCGGCTCGATGCCGAGAACCTAGCCTTCATCCTGGATCACGGCGAGGCAAAATTGCTCATAAGTGATCGTATATTTTCGTCGGTGATCAAAGATGCGCTGGCCCTGATAGATCGCAAAATTATTCTTATAGACATCGATGATGATCTAGCCGACTTCGGCGAGTTGATAGGCGAAACGGATTACGAGGCGTTTATCGCCGGCGGTGATCCAGATTTTGATTGGCGCATGCCTGAAGATGAATGGGAGGCGATAGCACTCAATTACACCAGTGGCACCACGGGAAACCCCAAAGGCGTTGTGTACAGCCATCGTGGTGCGTTCTTGAGCGCGCTCAGCCATATGGTTGTTTGGTCGATGCCGCAGCACCCGATCTACCTCTGGACGCTGCCGATGTTCCATGCCAACGGCTGGTGTTTTGCTTGGGGGCTTGCCGCCGTTGCTGGTACGTCGGTGTGTCTGCGCAAAGTCGAGGCGAAGCCGATATTCGCCAGTTTCCGCGAAAACAAGGTGACCCATTTCTGCGCCGCGCCGATTGTGCTCGGGATGCTGGCGAATGCGAGTTCGGAAGACCGGACGCGTTGGGAGCAAAAAATCAAATGTTTCACGGCTGCATCGCCGCCGCCCGCACCCACGCTGGAGGCAATGGCCAAAATGGATATCGAGGTGACGCACGTCTACGGATTGACTGAAGTTTACGGTCCCGCCACGGTGTGCGCTTGGCAAGAATCGTGGGGTAAGCTGTCGCTTGCAGAGCAGTCGAACATGAAAGTACGCCAAGGTGTCCGCTATCCTGTGATGGAAGAGCTCATGGTCGCAGATCCAAAAACCATGAAACCGGTCCCATGCGATGGCGAGACCATCGGCGAAGTCATGATGCGGGGCAACTTGGTGATGAAGGGCTATCTCAAGAACCCGCAAGCGACCGAGGAAGCTTTCGCTGGCGGTTGGTTCAGAACCGGCGATCTGGGCGTGATTCACCCCGACAGCTATATCGAGCTGAAGGATAGGTCCAAAGACATCATCATTTCCGGCGGCGAGAACATCTCGACCATTGAAGTCGAGGGCGTACTCTACCGCCACCCGGCAGTGCTCGATGCCGCCGTGGTCGCACGACCCGACGAGAAATGGGGCGAGACGCCGTGCGCTTTCATCGAGCTCAGAGAGGGAGCCAATCCAACCGAGGACGAAATCATCGCCTTCTGCCGCAAGAACCTGGCACATTTCAAAGCGCCCAAATCGGTCGTCTTCACAAGCCTGCCCAAGACCTCAACCGGGAAGATCCAGAAATTCAAACTGCGAGAAGAAGCAAAAGCGCTTTAGCAGGCAGCTGTCGCCACACGCTCAACGCGGCGGAGTAGATTTATCTTTACGTGTCGCGGCTGTTCAGATAGCGGTCTAAATTGAAATGATTGTGGATCGAGGCGTGGACCACGGTGATATTCTGCGGAGTCTTTTCGTCCCTGAACTTCGCCATCGCCTCTCTCGTCACCGGAACGACTGATGCGCGTTCTTAGTCCGACTGTTGAGCCAGCTCCCGATTACGCTTTCGCCGCGGCGCCGCCGAGATAGGCCCTCTGGACCGTATCGTCGGCGCGCAGCTCGTCGGGAGATCCCTGGCCGACATTCCGGCCGTTCTCAAGCAAATATCCGCGGTCGGCGATCCCCAGGCTTCGTTTGGCGTTCTGCTCGACGAGGAGGATGCCGACCCCCGTCTCGCGCACACGAACCAGCGCCTTGAACAACTCGCCGCAGAGCAACGGCGACAATCCGAGCGAGGGTTCGTCGAGCATCAGTATCCGGGGCGCCGACATGATCGCCCGGCCGATCGCAACCATTTGCTGCTCGCCGCCGCTCAGAGTTCGCGCGGTCTGGCCAAGCCGTTCCTCCAGGCGTGGGAAAAGTTTAAGCACTTCAGCCCGGTGCTTGGCCTCGCTGTCCCGCGCGCGTCTAGCGAAGGCGCCGAGCGCAAGGTTCTCGCGAACACTGAGATCGCCGAAGATGCCGCGGCCTTCGGGCACCAGCGCGATCCCAATCTCGACGATCGCGTGGGGTTTGAAGCGAGTGATGTCCTGACCGTCGAATGTGGTCGAAGTCTTCGGGCCGGCCGCGACGAGGCCGCCCATGGACTTGAGCAGCGTCGTCTTGCCGGCACCATTGGCGCCGAGGATTACGACGATTTCCCCGGGCGCCACGTCGAGCGATACCGCATCGAGTGCCCTATGCGAGCCATAGGCGACAGAGAGATCACGCACTTCAAGCATCGTCGTCCCCGAGATAGGCGCGGATCACCTCGGCATCTGCAAGGACATCTTGCGGCGTTCCCTCGGCGATCTTGGCGCCGCTGTTCATCACCACGCACCGGTCGCACAGGCTGCGAATGGCGTCCATAACATGTTCAACGATGATGATCGTTCGCCCTTCGGCCCGCAAATCTTCGATCAACGATATGCCGGCCATCATATCCGTCGGATTCAGGCCAGCGAGCCATTCGTCCAGCAGCAGCACCTTGGGATCGGACATCAGGGCGCGCGCCAGTTCGAGCCTTTTCTGGTCGATATAGGTGAGGGCGCTCACCGGAGCGCCGCCAACGGCCTCTAGGCCAAGCCGCTCCAACAGCTCTCGGGCCCGCTCGTCGAGCGCCGACCCCCATAGCGACGTGTACCCGAAGATGCCCCCTGCCGCGACGTTCTCCAGAACCGACAGCGAGGGCAGGATGCGGACCATCTGGAAGGTGCGGGCGACGCCTTTGCGGGCGATGGCGTTGGCCGACGCAGCGGCGATGTCGTCGCCATAGAGCTTGATGCGCCCGGAACTCGGCTTGAGCGCGCCTGAGATCAGGTTGATCATCGTTGTCTTGCCCGAGCCGTTTGGCCCGATTAGGCCGAGGACCTCGTTTACCGCCAGATCGAATGACAGATTCTGAACGGCGACGAGGCCGCTGAAGTTCTTCGTGATGTCATGGACGCTCAAGGCGACGCTGTCTGTGGACTGCTCAGCCATTGCCGCGTTTCCAGGCCTGGGCGATACGCTCGAACCATCCGACGATGCCGTTGGGAATCAGATAGACGATAGATAGGAAGGCGACTCCCAAGAGCAGCGTCGACTGATTGGGAAACTGGGCTGATATCGCATCCCACATCAAAGTCAGCGGGATCACGCCCACGAGCGGCCCCCACAGCCTGTGCGCACCGCCCAACAGCGCCATGATGACAACCAGGAAGGACAGCATCGGGCTGAAGGCGAGGGTCGGTTCGATATAGGACAAGCGCGGGGCCATGATCGCCCCGACGATCGCGGCAAGCGTACCGGAGACAACGAACATAAGGATCTTGGCCCGAGCCGTGCCGATACCACAATGGGCGGCCACCACCTCGTCGTTGCCGATAATGCGCAAAGCAAAACCGAGCCGCGAGCGGGCGATCCGCCAACCGATCAGGTAGACGATGGCGGCCAGAACCAGAAGCTGCCAATAGATCATCGATTCGTTGATATCCGTCAGAACGTATAGCCCGCTGCTGGTACCCCGGGTCGTCTGCACCCAGGTCATGATCTGGCGGATGAACTCTGCAAGGCCGAGGGTGAAAATCACGAAATAGACCCCCGACAGGCGAAGTGTGGCCAGGCCGACGACAGCCGCAAGCGCCGCGCCGAGGAAGGCCGCGATCACAAGCAGGATGGGGAACGGCAGCACGCCCACTCCGATGCCCACCGTGTACATGCCGATGCCGTAGAACGCGGCCGTGGCCAGCGAGATGTAGTGGGTCGGGCCGGAGAACAGCGCCCAGGCCGTCGCCAGAACTGTGTAAGTCGCGATCGAAACACCGACGGACAGCCAATAGCCGGTGTCGAGCAGGGGCAGGAAAGCGGCTACGCCAAACGCCAACCCGGCCAGGGCCATGACGCGTTTCTCGCGGCCGGTCACGAAGGCCGCCTTCCGAACAGACCCTGTGGCCGAAACAGCAAGATGACAATGAACAGAAGGTAAGCCGCGGCAAGAGTTAGGCCCGGATCGATCAGGCTGGCGACAGCTGTTTCGGCCAGACCCAAAATAAGAGCCGCGACGATGGCGCCGCGAATGTCACCCACGCCGCCCAGGATGACGATGACCAGCGCCTTCATGGTGAAGATCATGCCGGTCGACGCATCGAAGGTGAGGAACATGCTGAGCAGCGCGCCGCCGGCCGCCGTGACAGCTCCGCCCATGGCAAAGGATAGGGCCGAGGCGCGAGCCACGTTGATGCCGACGAGCCCGGCGGACACCGGATTGACGGCAACTGCCCGCAGGCTCAAGCCGGTGCGGGTTCCGGTCAGCCAGTAGACTAGGGTGGTGCAAAATACCGCCGAAGCTAAGAAGGCGGCGACCCTGCTTAAGGCGTAGGGCTCGCCGAAAATTGTGAAGGCTCGCTCCAGGTACGAATAGCTGAAATAGTCGCCGCCGAAAACGGCGAGCATCAATCCAACCATGATAAAACTGAGGCCGAAGGTGGCGAGGATGCTATCGACTTCGAGTTGCCCCTGGCTTTTCGCGCGCTTGACCAGGGGCGACAGCAAGACACGATAGATCGCCCAGTTCACGACGAACGCAAGCGGCGCCACAAGAGCGACCGTCAAGAATGGGCTCAGCTTGGATCCGGTATAGAACCAGAACGCACCGAATGCGCCAGCCACCAGCATCTCGCCGTTGGCCAGGTTCATGATCCGGGCCACGCCGTATTGCAGTTGCAACCCCAGCGCCATCAAGACGTAGGCGCCGCCCAGCAGCAAACCGCTGACAACTATATCCATCACGCGTGGCCGAGTTGAATATGCGCGCGGCCCAGCGCGGGATCATCTCCCACGCCGGGCGGGGTCACCAAGGGTTTACCAGTTGGGCTTGGGCTTGATCGGCTTAGCGCCCGGACGTCCCGTGGAGCTGACCCCATAAAACACGCCGTTCTGCCACTGGCCGACGGTCCAGAACTTCTCGTTGTTCTGGTTCTTGAAGGTCATCGGGCCGACCACCGTCTTGAACGTGTTATTCTTGATATAGGCGATGACCGCCTTACGATCCTTGGTTCCAACCCCTTCGATTGCTTGTTCGAGGATCTGCAGAGTGGCGTAGACGACGGGGCTGGCCCAATAGTCGGCCGCCTTGCCCGTCACCTTCTTGTGCGCCTGCAAGTAAGCGCGCATCGCGGGCGTATCCGGGTTGATGCCGCCGGCGCCTAGAACGCCTTCGATCGATTTGCCGAACTTGTTGCCATAGATCGGGAAGGCCGTCGCCACAGCCGTGTAAAAGGCCTTGACGTTCAGGCCCTGGATCTTCGCTTGTGCGGTCAAACCGAAGGTGTCCGGCGGATACGACCAGGCAATGAACGCATCAGGCTTCGATGCCTTGGCGCCCTTGACCACCGGCGAGAGGTCCTTGGCGCCGAGCGGATAGGACTTGTCGTAGACGATCTTGAAGCCGGCCTTCTTGAAGATCGGGCGGGCGGAGTTGGCCAGCTCGATCCCGAAGGCGTCGGCGACATTGACCATGGCAACGCGGTTGCCGATGTGGCCGGCGTCGCGCATTTTCTTGAGGATGTCGGCCACCGCTCTGGCGAATGATGTGGTCGAGCCCAGCGTGAAGAAAATTCCCGGGTAGCGCTTGGTCAGCACATCGACCTTATCGGTGATCGCCGTCGCAGCGATTTGTGGATAGCCATATCGCGCAAAGATCGGCGCAGCGGCAAGGTTGAGACCCGTGCCGTAGGGCGCGATGATGAAATCGACTTTATCTTGCGTCGCCAATCGCTGGACCGCCTTGATCGTCTCGCCCGGATTGGTCCGGTCATCGTACTCGATCAGCTTGATCTTGGCGCGACCGCTCTTCAGCTTGATCCCACCCCGGGCATTAACCTGGGACACCCACAGCTTGATGTTCGGCCAGTGGGTGATCGCCGCTCCGGCGGCCAGGGGACCCGTTTTGGGCGCGACGGCCCCGATCGTGATGACCTCGGCGGCCTGGGCAGAACCGAATCCAACAAATCCGGCTACGAGCCCAATGGCAGCACTCTTCACAAATGTGCGTCGTTGCATCGCTTCCTCCCTAGAACGATTGTTCGACATTCCGCAAATTGCACCTCTCACTAGTCCAGTTAACCCATTCAAAATCAACAGAATAAATGGTGGGCGTTACTGAGATTGAACCTGCGACCCCTACGATGTCAACGATGATGCTCTCGTCCATAACCTGTTGATATCCAATCTATTTTCACTACCGCACCGCCAATATTTCCGCGTGGTTCCCAGCCACGCAAATTTCCAACATCACCGCTACCATGTGTTCTGCGAGGGCTCTGGGCTGACCATGCGCCCGTGCTTGCTCGGCCCCGAAGCGGCCGGCATGGACAGGCCGGCGAGCCCGCTCGCGCATGTCACGGGCCCGCCGCCACCCTTCTTCATCGCATATTCCGACGACGACTTCCCGCACTTGATCGCGCAGGCCGAGGCAATGGAGGCTGCGCTTAATTCGGCGGGCGGCGATGTCTCCATCCTCGTGCTCGAAGGCTGCGGCCATCTAGAGGCGAGCCTTGCCACCGGCGATCCCAAAGCGCGGTGGGTCGGCGCCGCCGTCCATTGGGTGCGCCGGCACTAGCCGGCACTAGATAGATCTTCGTTCGGCTTAGATCCGCGACATGCCAAAACAATGCCTTGTTTGGCAGTCTCAAACCAATCCCGGATCATTACTTTTGATAGAATGGTTCACATTCTTCCGAAAAGTAGTCTTCAACCCCGCCATGACCGGTAATTTGGATGAAATCGACCGGAGGATCAGGAATTTCGATGCCCTGTGCCACGATACCAGCCCCGGACAAAACTTTTTCATAATTTTCAGAGACTTGGATACCGACCAATGTATGGGCGCTCTTATCTTTTTCCGGGTTAAAAAAATGAACAAGAAATGCGCGATTGACCTCGGTCGTCGTTTCGAACAATCGAGAAAGAGCATCTGCAAGATCATGTGGATAGTTTGCGGGCTGGCCAATCAAAATATTGGATTCTTTCTCAACCCGATAGGATTCAGAAGGTTTCCAGATCGATCCATCAATTATTGATTGAATTTCTACTTTGGAGAATTCCTTACCGAAATCAGAGCCGGGATTGAGGAGTAACTCAGCGCCGTGCGTGAGCTTCATGAATTCCAGGGCGTTTAGAGCGATATAACCTGCATCTTCCTGTAGCGCCGCTTGCAGGCGATGAAGCGAGGAATATACGGGAATATAATGCTTGCCATTAAACTCCATATTTTGGAAATCGAGTTGGCTGCCTTCCTTTATCACCGTCGAACAGCTTTGCTCAGGAGGTGGACCATGTTGCACCAGGAAAAAGTCTGACTCGACGATGTCCCGATAAAACTGTGGGTGATGCGCCGGATCTCCTGCTGCCTTAATGAGTGACCGCTCAAGATTATTCTCTGGCACAAAGGTCATAGTCTATCTCCAATGTCGAACATTGATCAGATGGACCCGCGCAAGGTGCTGTAAATCGAATTCGGCGCCATAGGAGCTGCTGTTGAAGCGGTGCAGGAGGCTAAGCCCCCGAAGACCCTGATCGCCTATCGAACGGGCTGCGCTGCTGATCTGTCACGCTGGTTCCGGCACCATTCCCAATGTCCGCTACGACCGCCATTAGGACACACGAACGGCTATGGAATTATTAACGCAGGAATGGGGTTTGATGGCGCCTATGTCATACCGGTCACAAAGAAAGCCTCCATCATCCCCTTGCCCTTCACCTCGATCTCGCCGCGCGGTTCGGTCACGAAGGCGTCGCCGAGCAGCTCGTAGGTTTCCGCACTGACTTGGATGCGCCCGGCGACCCCGTGGCCCTCCATGCGCGCGGCCACGTTCACCGTATCGCCCCACAAATCATAGGCAAACTTCTTCTGGCCAATGACGCCGGCGACCACCTCGCCGGAATTGATGCCGATGCGAATCTGCAGCGGCCGAGCGGCGACGCGAGAATAGGCCTCGGTCTCCGCCAGCATGGCCAGCGCCAGCCGCGCCATCGCCGGCGCGTGATCCTCGCGCGCCTGGGGCAAGCCGGCGACCACCATATAGGCGTCGCCGATGGTCTTGATCTTTTCCAGCCCCTCCACTTCCACCAGGGCGTCGAATCGGCTGAAGACTTCATTCAACATGCCCACCAGGTCCGCAGGCGACGAATTGGCCGACATTTCGGTGAAGCCGACGATGTCGGCAAACAGGATGGTCACCGCCCGGTGGTGATCGGCTATCAACTCCGGGTTTTCCTTCAGCCGGTCGGCGACCTCCGCCGGCATTATGTTGTGCAGAAGTGCTTCCGACTTCTCATATTCGGCTTCGAGCGCCTCCTCCGCCTGGTTGACCGCATTGTGGTAAGTCAGGACGACGGCGAGAACGAGCAGGACGACGGTCGATCCATTGACGATGGCGAACAAGGTGACCCAATGCGCTGGGATCGGGGCGACGGGCGCCACTTGAATGCCGTAAATCATCAGGCCGACGAAGCCGACCGACATGGCGCCGATAATCGCGGACTTGACCATGCGTGGCAGGAAGGCCACCAGCGGTGTGTAGAGCGCCCCCATCAGAGTGTAGAGAAAAAAACCGGAACCCAGGCCGAGATAGACCGTCGCCAAAACCGTCGCCACGGCGGTCTCGACCATGATGATCACGAAAGCGACCGCCTCCTTGCCGTTGAGATGCAGCGCGAAGCAGCACGCCGATATCACCGTGCTGCCGGCGTTGTAGTAGGCGAGTACCGACTGATCGAGAACAAAGAACAGCGGCACCACCAATCCGTGGATCAGAACGCCCAAGGCGTAGCCGATCTTGGCGCCGGAATGCATGCGAGCGTAGTCGCGCGCCATGTCGGGCGGCGTGTATAGGAACCAGCCGAAGCCGCGCTTCAATTGTCCGAACATTTACGTGCGTGGGTCATCCCGGGAAAGCGATCTGCCATCGCCGGTAATTTCCATATTCTCTTTATCTAACTTCCATCCTGCAAGAATGACGGTTGGAGGGCAACAGTCGGAATCCTTTGACAGCTAATCCCATCATGATGGCCTTCCTATTCCGTCCGACAAGCCGGGGTCAGCGACCGGTAAAGCGCGGCGGGCGCTTTTCCATGAAGGCACGGCGTCCTTCGGCGAAATCCTCGCTGTTCGCACACTCGTCGATCAGGCGCTGTATATGAGCCGGATCGCGCGCGCCCTCGTCCATCAAGAGCTGGTTGACGATCGCTTTAGAGGATTTGATCGAGAGCGGCGCGTTCCCCGCGATCAGCTGGGCGCAGTCACGCACGTGGGTTTCTAACTCGCGCTTGGGCAAAACCCGGTTGGCGAAACCGATTTCGAGAGCCTCGCGCGCGTCGAACCGGCGGCCGGTATAGAGGATCTCCTTGGTGCGCGCGGGGCCTATCAGGTCGATCAGGCGGCGCGTGAATTCCGGGCGGTAGGCGAGGCCGAGGCGCGCCGCAGGCACCGCGAACAGAGCGTCGTGCGAGACGAACCTCAGATCGCAACTCGCCGCGAGCGCCAGGCCACCGCCCAAACAATAGCCCTTGATCATGGCGATGGTCGGCTTTTCCACCGCGTAGAGGGCGTTGAACATCGCGGCCGTGATCTCACTGTACCGCGCCGAAGAAGCGGCATTGTTCCGCTCCTTTTCGAACTCGGAGATGTCGGCCCCGGAGACGAAGGCCTTGCCGCCGGCGCCGCACACGACCAGCACCCGCATGTCCGGATCGACGGCGAACGCCTCGATGATCTCCAGCGCCTTCACCGACATCTCTAGCGAAAGCGCGTTGCGCTTCTCCGCCCGGTTGAAGGTCAGCCACAGCACAGCTCCTTCCGCGCGGCTCAGCACACTGCTCGTTTCGTGGTCGCCAGTCATACCGCTCAGACCACGCCGGTACCGCGCAGCCGGGCGATGTCGGCCGCCGAATAGCCGAGATCGGTGAGCACGGCCTCGCTGTGCTCGCCGGCCTCGGGCGCGGCGCTTCTGAGCGCGCTCGGGGTGCGGCTCAACCGCACCGGCTGGCCGAGCAGAGACAGTGGGCCGAGGGCTGGCGAGCGCACTTGGTTTACGATGCCCAGATGCCGTACTTGCTCGTCGGCGAAGCTCTGGTCGATCGAATGGATCGGCCCGCACGGGATCTCCGCTGCGGCGAAGCGCGCGACCCAGTCGGCGCTGTCGCGCTGGGTCGTCTTCGCCTCGATCAGTCCGGTCAGCGTATCCCGGTTTTCCAGGCGCGCCTGCCGGGTAGCGTAATCGGGATCGTCGCTCAACCCGTCGAGTCCCAGCACCCGGCAAAAATGCTGCCACATCGCCGGCATCGGCGCGATGTTGACATGCCCATCGCGCGTCCGGTAGGCGCCCATTGGCGTGACGGAAGGGTGCGCGTTGCCCGCCTGGCCGGGTGCCCTTGCATCGATCAGCCACGCCGCGGCCTGGAAGTCGAGCATCGAGAGCTGGGCTTCGAGCAGCGAAGTTTGAACCCACTGGCCCTCGCCCGACACCTCCCGCTCCAGGAGCGCGACCAGCGTGCCGAGCGCAGCGTGCAGTCCGGCGGCAATGTCGGCGACCGGGATACCGGCGCGCATCGGTCCGCGCCCCGGCTCGCCGGTGATCGACATCAGACCGCCCATGCCCTGCGCGATCTGGTCGACGCCGGGCCGTTTCGCGTAAGGTCCGTCCTGGCCGAAGCCGGAAATACTGGTGTAAACGAGGCGCGAATTGACGGCGCGCATGGCTTCGTAGTCGATACCGAGCCGGTGTTTGACCGCCGGCCGGTAATTCTCGACCAGCACGTCGGCTCGCTCGGCCAGCCGTTTCAGGATCTCCAGCCCGTGCGGCGCCTTCAGGTTGAGCGTCAGGCTGCGCTTGTTGCGGTGCAGGTTCTGGAAGTCCGAGCCGTGGCGTTCGGAGAAATCGGCCCGCCGGCTCGCATCGCCCTCGGGCGGGGCTTCGATCCTGATCACGTCCGCGCCCCAGTCGCCGAACTGCTTGACGCAGGTCGGTCCGGCCCGGACCCGCGTCAGGTCGAGCACTGTGAACCGGGCCAGCGGCCCGCTCCGCTCACCCATCTCCGCCGGATTGGTCATCGCGTCGCCCATGTCGGTTCCGCCCGCGGCCATTCCATGGCCAGCTCGGAAGTGTAGCGGCGCGCGCACCGAAAGCAAATCAGCCGGGGCGCAGCGACAGGCCAACGCCCGGTGCTCGTCCGTTGCGCGCTCAAATGAGCTTCTTAATAACCAACTACGTCTGCTTTTGATGCGAAGCGAATATTCAATAATTCTTGGGTCTTAACCTGAATGCCCTAGGCATTTATTGCGCCCGCGCTCGATTTCGATCACATCGCTTAGCAATTTCCTTTCGAACCGGCTGCTAACCCGTTTAGCGGTTCTATACTAATGGCCATATATAAGGCTTTTCGGCCCTTTACATCCGCTCGCGCCGCTGCCGACACCGCCTTGCCGGGATCGGTACCGCTTTTCCAATTGGCGGGTCGCGTTGCCACGACCACCCAACATTTAAGCGTTTTAGGCTTTCAGCGTGTCATAAACCGCCGTCTCGAATTCCATGTAGCCGGTGAAAGAGACCGCATCGGCAAAGGGCAAAATCTGCGTGGCCCAGTAGCCGCCGACCTTGTTCTCGCGGTCGATCCAGTAGAAGCAGTTGGCCAGCCCGGCCCAGCCAATGGCGCCGGCCGGACGTCCTGTTGGCGCTTCCTCCTCGTTCACCATGAAGGTGTAGCACCAGTTTTTCGGAAGACCGGGGAAAAATTCCGCGTCATTCGACAGGCTGGGGATGACCCCGGGCAGCAC
>JAPULJ010000674.1 GCA_027295145.1 Alphaproteobacteria bacterium
AGGAAACGCAACAGCATGTGCTCGTGATTGCCCATCAGGAAGATGGTCTCGGCGTCCGGCCCCGCCGCCAGTTCGATCAGCAGATCGATGGTCTCGCGCACCTGTTCCCCGCGATCGATGTAGTCGCCAAGGAACACGATCTTCGGGGTCGTCTCGTAGGAAGCGGCATCCTCGAAGATGCGCTCCAGCAGCCGTGTCAACAGGTCGTGCCGGCCATGCACGTCGCCGACCGCGTAGATCACGCCGCCGGCATCGATCGGAGCCGCGAATGACTGCGGACCCGCACGTGCCCATCGCTTCCGGATCAGTCTTAGCACCCGAGGCTCCGGAGGCTCAGTTGTGATAGTATTTCACCGCTTCCTTATAGTAGCCGTAACTGGAGTATCCGTACCGGGCCATCTTGTTGACGTTGACCTGGCTGAGTACGAGTCCCGCGACCTTGATATGGATCTGCGCGAAGAAGCGAAGCCCCTCGGTCACAGCCTCGCGCGCCGTCTTGTTCCAGCGGACACAGAAAATCACGGCATCGGAGTTTTTCGCGATCACCCTTGCGTCGGGCACCGCGAGAACGGGCGGCGTATCGATGAAGATGAAGTCAAATTCCTGGCGCATCTCGGCAATGAAGTCCGTGAACCGCTGCGAGGCGAAGATGTCGGCGGCATTCACCGAGCTTTCCTCTCCCGGCAGGATATAGAGGCCGCTGTTCTCATCGTGATAAACGATGTCCTCGAAGCTCTTCGCACCGCTCAGCACCGAAAGCAGCCCATCGCGCACGGGCAGGTCGAAATAGTTGCGGAACGTCCTCCGGCGAAGATCGCATTCGACCAACAGCACCCGTTTGCCCAGCGCCTTGCTGATCTGCGCCAGCGCGATGCAGCAGGTGGTCTTGCCCTCGCCCGGAAGCGCCGAGACGAGCATGATGACCTGCGGCGGATCGTCGACATTCGCCAGAAGAATGGAAGTGCGAAGGTTTCTGATGGCCTCGGCGACGCTCGATGTCGGCTTGTCGATCAAATATTGCAGAAATGCGCGGCGACGGCTCGTCGGCGCCATCGGGATCGTGCCGATCACCGCATGGCCGGTTCGGCTCTCGAGTTCTTCGGTCGACCGGAAACTGTTGTTCAGGCGCTCGAACAGGAAGACCAGCGCCAGCGCCAGCAGCAGCCCGCCGCCGCCTCCGGTCAGCAGAGTGATCCCGCGCCTCGGAGAGGATGCCCGGCCGGGAACATCCGCTTCGGTCAGAATCCGCGCATCGGGGCGCTGAATGCCCTCCTGAACCGAGGTTTCCTTTAGGCGGGACAGGAAGAATTCATAGATCAGCCGGCTGGCCTCGGCCTCGCGCTGCAGTTGACGAAGCTGCAACAGCGCCTTGGCTTGCACGCTCTGCTTCTGCTCAAGCTCGACGACCGTATCGCGGACCGTCCCCTCCTGTCCTTTCAGCCGCTCGATGGCAAAGGCCATGCGGGTCCTGGCGCGCTCGAACTCGGCGTCGAACCGCGCGATCATGGTCTCGCGCTGGACGTTCTGGGCCGGTTGGTCCAGGCGCCCGATCTCGTCCGCCAGCGATGCGAGACGCAGCTCCCGCATCAGCGCCGCGACGGCGGCAAAGTCGCCCTCGGCACGGGCGGCCGCGACCGCTTCCAACCTGCTAGCCGTCTCGACCTGCTCATCGCCCAGCGCCACCGCGCGCTCGCGCAGATCCTTCAACTGGCGCGCCGAGGCGGCGAGCGCCTCCTCGCTGACCAACGTCATGCCCGACGCGAAACTCTCGACCGATTGCTCCGCCGATTCGAGCGCGACACGCAGATCGGCAACCCGCTCGGTCAGCCAGTTCGTTGCTTGCCGCATCGCCTCGAACTTGGTCTCCAGCTGGTCGAGCATATAGAACCGGGCCATCTCGTTGGCGAGTTCCGCCGAGCGCTCCGGATTGGAGGTCGTCATCCGGATGATCAACACATAAGTGCCGTCAAGCCATTCCGCCTGCACCGCACCGCGAAGGGCCGAGACCATCCGGCGCTGAAGCGCTTCCGGTGTCTCTTCCACCACGGTCTCGGATTTCGCGCCGAACACATACGCGCGCGCCTCCGCGACGGCATTGGTAAGCGAGAGCCATCGGGTCCATCCCTCAGGCGGCCGCAGGCTGGCGTTGAAGACCGGGTCCTTGGCCAGTTCGAGGTCGGTCACGACGCGGTTGAGCAGCCTGCCGGACTCGATGACCTCGATCTGCGATGCGAGGGAAAAATAGTCGCCCCGGAGACCTTGAGTCACAGGGTCGATATCGACAAAATTTGCCTGATCGATCTCCCACAGCACCCGGGATTCGGCCGTATAGAGCGGAGTGATCCGGAGTAATTGGGCATAGGCATAGCCGATTCCGAGCACGGTGAACAGGGCCAAAAACCACCTCGCGCGCCATACCACCAGCATCAGGCGGCGCAGATCGAAGTCTGTTTCCGGCATTGCTTCGACCGCGCCATCGCTGCGCAGCGCGGCAAGCGCCTGTCTGACGTTGGTGTCCAAGCCCATCTTCACCCAAAGCGCCCGTTACGACGCCATTCCCCCGACGGGTTTCCACAGAAACATATCGATCCTGTTAACGATCGATACGGGATGAATGCGTCGCCAATGAGGCGGTGTGGCCATTCTGGCACAGTCCTGGATCGCTATAGGCACCGGCGCGCTGGGTGGCAAGGCCCATGATGCGCCACCTGGTGTCGATCGATTCCCGAAAAGAGACACCTCGCCCCAGATGCCGTCAGTGTTCGCCAACCCGTTGCAGCCACACGACTCACCATATCGCCAAAATGGGCCGCGGAGCGTTGACGACTAAGACTCACCGCTAATTCTTCGCTATTTTGCCGCATTCATCCGTATTGTTGTCAACTGAGGATCAAATTTGACAGCTCTGCGACCTGCGCCACGAAGGCGTTTAAACGCTTGATATGGCGACGCTTCTCTTGGGCAAACGTGGCCAGGGAGTTGCAGATTAGGGCAGAGAATTCCGGAATGGTTGGGATTCAGGGCGAAACTATTTTAAGTCTTATTTAATATAGAATGTGGGAATCATTTTGTCCTGCCGTTGCGCGCTTACTCCAAGCGCGGGGCGCACATAGGGAGCGAGGCCGCGCCGGAACCGGCACGGAATTTGCTAGGTGAAAAGCCAATCCTGCCGACAGGGCAGTAAGTCTGGTGGGTAGAGTGGTGGTGTGTAGCGTGTGAAGAGTGAGCGACGGTGAAGCAATGAACAAGCATATCCAGCAGCTCGATATCGATGTGGCGGTGAGACCGGCAACGCGGGCGGGACGCAGTGAAACTCCCGCGACCGTGCATCCAACCACCGCCAGCTTCCGGATCGCCAAGCGCACCTTTGATCTCGTGGTGGCGATCGCGGCCCTGCCGCTGATTGGCCTCACGGCCCTGGTCCTGCTGGTGATCAACCCGGTCTGGAATGCCGGCCCGCTGTTCTTCCTGCAGACCCGGATGGGCCGCGATTGCCGGCCCTTCCGCGCGGTGAAGTTCCGCACCATGCGTCCGGCGAACCGGATCATGCGTGGTCCGGACGATCCGCTGGAGGCCGACCGGATCACGCCGCTGGGCCAGTTCCTCCGGCGCAGCCGGATCGACGAGTTGCCCCAGTTCTTCAACGTCCTCGCCGGCCACATGAGCCTGATCGGCCCCCGGCCCGACTACTGGGACCACGCCACCCATTATCTCGATTCGATCCCGGCCTATCGCCAGCGCCACATTGTGCG
>JAPULJ010000675.1 GCA_027295145.1 Alphaproteobacteria bacterium
GGCGGTTTTACCACGGCGGAACTATCGCTGGTCGATGCGCTCCTGCCATACATGGCGCGGCTAACTGACATCCAAGCGCTCGACTTTCTCGCCACCACACTGCTCGACACCTATGTCGGCAAGGACGCCGGCCACGAAATCATGGTCGGCAACATCCAGCGAGGCGACACTCATACAATCAGAGCCGTGATTTGGCTCTGTGATCTGCGCGACTTCACCACGCTCAGCGATACTATGCCGGGCGCGGAACTTATCGCCCTGCTGAACGACTATTTCGATTGCGTCGGCAAGCCGGTTCGCGCCCGCGGCGGGGAAATTCTGAAATTCATCGGCGATGCCATGCTGGCGATCTTTCGCATAGCAAACGAGGACGAACTTGCCGACGCTTGCAAGAATGCCCTCGAAGCCGCCGACGAAGCACAAGGCTTGCTCGGCGAAATGAACGAGGCGCGTCGTAAAGCGGGCGAGCACCCCATCGCATTCGGGATCGGCCTGCATGTCGGCGATGTCATGTACGGCAATATCGGCGCCGCCGACCGCCTCGATTTCACGGTAATCGGCCCGGCGGTAAATCTTGCCGCGCGCATCGAAGGACTGTGCAGAGAGCTGGGACAGACGGTAATCCTGTCCGAAGAATTCGCCCAAGCCAGCGGATCGGATTTCGAGTCGCTGGGCAAGCACAAGCTCAAGGGCCTCGCCGAAAGCCGGCAAGTCTTCGCGCCCCGCGCTGCTGCCGGCGAGGCGAAGCGTAAGACCAAAGCTGAAACGCGCGCGTGAACGCTTTGACAGACAGTGTCGTCCACGTCATCGGCGGCGGTCTCGCGGGTTGCGAGGCGGCCTGGCAGCTCGCAAGGATGGGCGTGCGCTCGGTCCTCCACGAAATGCGGCCGGTGCGCGGGACAGAAGCGCATGTGACATCACAACTGGCCGAGTTGGTTTGTTCCAATTCCTTTCGTTCGGACGATGCGCAAGGCAACGCGGTCGGGCTGTTGCACGAGGAAATGCGGCGTTGCGGCTCAATCATCATGCACGCCGCCGACGCCAACCGGGTGCCGGCGGGCGGCGCGCTGGCGGTCGATCGCGAGGGCTATGCGAGCGCCGTCGAAGAGGCGATCGAGGCCGAGAAATTGATCACTCTAGAGCGCGGCGAGGTCGCGGGATTGCCGCCGGCGGACTGGAAAAACGTGATCATCGCCACCGGTCCCCTCACCTCGACGGCGCTGGCTGAGGCCATCCTTGAAGTAACCGGCGAGGGTGCGCTCGCCTTCTTCGATGCGATCGCGCCGATCGTCCACCGCGATTCGATCGACACCGATATCGCCTGGTTTCAATCGCGCTACGACAAGGGCGAGGGCAAGGACTACATCAATTGCCCGCTCGACGAAGCCCAGTACAATGGATTCATCGAGGCCTTGATGACCGGTGAAAAAACCTCGTTCAAGGATTGGGAAGAGAATACGCCCTATTTCGAGGGCTGCCTGCCGATCGAAGTGACGGCGGCGCGCGGGATCGACACATTACGATTTGGGCCGATGAAACCGGTGGGGTTGACCGACCCGCGCACCGGCAAACGCGCCCATGCCGTGGTCCAGCTTCGCCAGGACAACGCACTCGGGACGTTGTGGAATATTGTGGGCTTTCAGACCAAGCTCAAACACGGCGAGCAAAAACGGATATTCCGCTCGATCCCGGGTCTCGAAGGCGCGGAGTTCGCCCGGCTCGGCGGACTCCACCGCAATACTTTCATCAATGCACCAAGGCTGCTCGACACCGAGTTGCGCCTGGAGGCCGAGCCGCGCCTGCGCTTCGCCGGACAAATCACGGGCGTCGAGGGTTACATCGAGAGCGCGGCGATCGGGCTCCTCGCCGGGCGCTTTGCTGCCGGTGATATTCTCGGCGCGGCACTCGCCCCGCCACCGCCAACGACAGCGCTCGGAGCGCTCCTCAGCCATATCACGGGCGGTGCGGATGCCGAGACCTATCAGCCCATGAACGTCAATTTCGGACTCTTCCCACCCCTGGAAACAAGAATGAAGAAACGCGAACGCAAGCCCGCGATGAGTAAACGGGCGCTCGCCGATCTTGACAACTGGCTGGGGAAACGCTCGGTAGCGGCGGAATAACTGACGGTTCAGTAACGACCTAGCAGGGCTGCACGCAGCAGGCGGAATTGAAGCGCCGGCTGGCCGATAGCGATTGGTTCGGCGAAGAGATCGTGCCCCAGGCGATCCATCCGCCGCAGATACATTTCCGCAAGCGTGCCTGGGAGCAGTGCCGGGATCGCCGCGCGCGGCACATCTCGTCGAAACCCGCGGCCGGCAATTAGGGCTAGACGCGCCGTGCTGGCCACGTCCCGGGCGACACTCGCCAGCGCTTGCCCACCACGCAATTCGAACAAATCGGTAGGGTTCGCCCCGGCCTCGCGCATCAGATCGGCGGGCAGGTATTGACGTCTCGCCCGAGCGTGGAAAACTACCGCACGCAGCAGACCGGTCAGTCCCCATGCGACGCCCACATAGTTGGCCGCTTTGTGGGCCGGCCCCGCGCGCGGGCCTAATATTTCTAGCGCCAAACACATAAGCGTCGAAGAAGTGTCCTTGGCGTAGTCGTTCAAGTCTTCCTTAGTGGCGGGCGGGTCGTCGCCGAGGTCGAATTCGCGCGCGTCGATCAACGTTTCGAAATATGCGCGCGAGAGATCGTACCGCTCGACCGCCGCCGCCAGGGGCCGGACGACTTCGTGCGCGCGCGGACTATTCGCATAGATTCCATCAACTGCCTCGCGCCACCATTGCAGGCGGATTTGCCCGACCATCGGCTCGCTTACCATCTCGCGGGTCCGGGCAACTTCGAGGTTGAAGGCGTAGAGCGCGAACAACGCCTCGTGCCGATCGGCCGGCGCCAGGGTCGCGGTGAGATAGCGGTCCCGATCATGGGCCCGCACCTGCCCGGCGCAATAGCTAAGCATCATGGGCTCCCCTGCTCCGCCTATCCGATGGGTGAAGAATTATCGGCCCGCCACACTTCCCAAACAGGCCCGCGCGACTTACCATTGCGAAAATAACCTGCTCCGACCGGATCGGGTTTTGCCCTAGAAATAGGAAACACGACGCGGTAAGACCACAACATGTCGTGGTATCGCACTTAGACATGCCAAGGGAGGGACGACTGACATGGGTGCAATCTTAAGCAATCTTCGAAACACGGTGATCGCCGGGCTGGTGCTCTTGGTGGTCGTTATCGTCGTCGTGGGGGCGACGGCGGGCTTTCCCGATTTTGGCGGCAAACCCTGGGTGGCCTTCATCGTTCGCTGGCTGCACGTCGTTAACGGCGTGATGTGGATAGGGCTCCTGTGGTATTTCAACTTCGTTCAGATCCCTACCATGCCCAAAATTCCCGACGAACAGAAGGGCGCGATCAGCGGCCACATCGCGCCGGTGGCGCTGTTCTGGTTCCGCTGGGCAGCCATGGGAACCATAGTATTCGGGCTGATCCTGGCCGAAATGAACGGCTACCTGCTCGAGTCCATCAAGCTCGGTATCGGCGAGGGAAACGCAAGCTACACCGCGATCGGCATCGGCATGTGGATGGGCGTCATCATGTGGTTCAACGTCTGGTTCGTGATCTGGCCGAACCAGAAGAAGGCGCTTGGCATCGTCGAGGCAAGCGCCGACGAAAAGAAGGCAGCCGCCCGCACGGCGATGCTGTTCTCGCGCACCAACACGCTGCTCTCCTTCCCCATGCTCTACTGCATGGTGGCAGCGCAGAACGGCGGGTTTGGTTGAACCAATCCGATCATTGAGCGACTGGAAAGCGGGGCCTGCGGGCCCCGTTTTCTTGCCTGCGGTTTTAATTTACGGCAATGAGCGCGCCGGCGACCCGGCGGCCCTCGGCAATCAATAAATTGAAGGTGCGGCAGGCAGCGCCGGTATCCATCGGCTCGACAACGATCCCATGCTTCTTGAGTTGTGCGCGTAGAACATCGGGCACGCTTGCGATGCGTGCACCGCAACCCAGCAAAAGGATCTCGGCCGGCGGTTCGGCCCCGGTGACCGCGGCCAGACTCTTAAGGGTCAGCTTCGAGATATCGGCGACATCCCAGCCCTCGGTGCGTCCGGGTAGGACCACGATGGAGCCCTTGTGGGCGGTCCCGGACACACGGAACCCGCCTTCGCCATAGCTTTCGATCAGTTGTCGGGGCCTTTCCTCGGGCCCAGGGCCACTAGCCAGATGCCGCATCCTTGACGTTCTGCGGGACGGTACCGTCGCGCCGGAGATTAAAATAGAGCAGAATTGGCACCGCGAGACAAATCGACGAATAGGTGCCGATCACCACCCCCCAGACCAGGGCTAGGCTGAAATCGCGGATCACCTGGCCGCCGAACACGACGAGAGCGATAATAGCCAAAAGCGTCGTCACGCTAGTCAGTACGGTGCGGGACAGGGTCTGGTTGATGCTTTTGTTCATCAACTCGGCCAGCGGCATTTTTTTGTATTTGCGCAAATTCTCGCGCACGCGGTCGAACACCACGACCGTGTCATTGATTGAGTACCCGGCGACCGTGAGCAAGGCCGCCACCGTCGCCAGGTTGAATTCGAGCCGCAGCACGGCGAAAAATCCAAGGGTCAGCAGTATGTCGTGGCTGAGCGCCAAGATTGCAGCGAAGCTGAACTGCCATTCGAATCGGAACCACACGTAAATCAAGATTCCCAGCAGCGCCAAAACCATAGCCCAGAATCCTGCCCAGATCAGCTCGCGCCCAACCTGCGGACCGACGAATTCAGTGCGGCGATAGTCAACGTTCGAACCCAGTGCGGTCTTGATCTTGGCGATCGCCACGATCTGAGCTTTCTCTCCGCCGGCTTGCCTCTCGACCCTGATCAGAACGTCCGAAGGCTGGCCGAACTCCTGCAGGGTAACCTCGCCCAGATTCAGCGCCCCCAGCGTTCTACGCATCGTGCTGATATCGGCTGGCCCGGACTTGTTTCGCACCTCGAGCAGGATACCGCCCTTGAAATCGATGCCGAAATTGAGGCCCCGGGTAACGCCCGCGCCGACGGCTAGAACGAAGAGAATCATCGAAAATATGAAATAGATGCGCCGCCACTTCACGAAGGCAACATTGACGTCATGGGGAACAAGATGGAGCGCCATTACCCGTCCTTAGATCGGCAAGTCTTTGGTGCGGTTGCGCCGCAGCCACCAAACCACGAAGAACCGCGTGATCATGATCGCCGAGAACATCGAGGTGGCGAGACCGATGGAAAGCGTGACCGCAAATCCCTTCACCGGCCCCGAGCCAAAGAAGAATAACATCAGGGCGGCGATGAAAGTGGTCAGATTGGAATCGATGATCGTCGTGAGCGCGCGCCGATAGCCGGCATCGACGGCCGAAATCGGCGGGCGTCCGGCCCGAACTTCTTCGCGGATACGCTCGAAAATCAACACGTTGGCATCGACCGCCATGCCGATCGTCAACACGATGCCGGCAATGCCGGGTAGCGTCAGGGTCGCCTGCAACAACGAAAGCGCGCCGGCTAAGAGGATCATGTTGGCCGTCAGTGCGATGTCGGCCATGATCCCAAACCGGCCATAGGCGATGACCATGAAGACGACCACCAGGATGAGGCCGAGGATGCTGGCAATCTTGCCGGCGGAGATCGAATCGGCGCCGAGACTGGCGCCAACGGTGCGCTCTTCGAGAACCGTCAGCGGAGCCGGCAGGGCGCCGGCGCGTAGCAGGAGAGCAAGTTCATTTGCGGTTTTGATCGTGAAGCCGCCGGTGATGATCCCGCTGCCGCCGAGGATCGGCTGGATGATGCGCGGGGCGCTGATTACCTTGCCGTCGAGGACGATGGCGAAACAGCGATCGACGTTGCGCCGGGTTACGTCGCCGAATCGACGCGCGCCGCGCGAGTTGAAGCGGAAGGCGACGACCGGGAGACCGCGCTGCTGACCGATCGTGGCCTGGGCGTCGATCAGATCCTCGCCACTGACCCGGATGCGTTTCCTGACGATATGAAATATATTTGGATCACTGTCATTCGGCACGATCCGGGCGCCCGGCGGGGGCTTGGTATCTTTAGGTACCGTTGCGCAGCCAACGGTCAGATGAAACGTCATCTTGGCGGTCTTGCCGAGCAACCGCTTTAGTCTCTCGGGATCGCTTAGGCCGGGAACCTGAAGCAGAATTCGATCTTTGCCCTGGCGCTGAATGATCGGCTCCAGCGTACCGGTTTCATCGATCCGCCGCCGGATCACCTCGATAGACTGATCGACCGCTTGATCGGTGCGCGCGGTGAGCGCGGTTTCGGTCAGGGTTACCCGAACCTGCCCGTTGGATTGGGTTTCGATATCAACTTCCCGTCCGCCGCCGCCGAGCAGACCGCCGCCGGTCGAAGCGCCGACAGTGCGTAGAAGAAGCGTCCTCGCCCGATCGGTTTCTTCGGGTTTTCTAATCCGTAAAACGACGCTTGTTCCGCTGGCGCGAAGCCCGGCAAAGCGGATGCGGGCGCTGCGGAGTTCACGCCGGATCGAATCGGCGAGCGAATCGACATGCTCCTTGATAACGGTCTTCAGATCGACCTCGAGCAACAGGTGCGAGCCGCCCTGCAGATCGAGACCGAGATTGATCTGTTGACCCGGCAGCCAGCTTGGCAAGCCTTCGGCGTCCTTGGACGAAAGCAGGTTGGGCGCCGCGAAAGCGAGCCCGAGCAGACAGATCGCTGCGACCAGTATGGCTTGCCAGCGCTTAAAATGTGCCATGGGCGGGTGCCGGTCCCTTTGTTAAAGGGAGCCCTTAAGACCGCTTGGTGCGGCCGGTTGCCTTGCTTCTTTTTCTGCTGACCACGGATTTCCTCTTGACGGGTTCGTCGTCGTCGGAACCTGACGTGTCGGCAGCGACCGGATCGCTTCGGCTGAGGACCGATGAAATCGACGACCGGGCTATCTTGACCCTGACGTCGGGAGCAATCTCGACCTGCACAATATTGTCGTCGAGCACCTTGGTCACGGAGCCGATGATGCCGCCTCCGGTCTGAACCTGATCGCCGCGCCGCAGCGCCGCCACCATCGACTTGTGTTCCTTCATGCGTTTCTGCTGGGGGCGGATGAGCAGGAACCAGAAGACGACGAAGATGAGAACGATCGGCAGCAGCCCGCCAAGGCCGCCAAACGCGCCACCGATCCCGCCGCCGCCCGCAGTTTGCGCGAGCGCCTCGGATATCAACATGAATGTACTCCAAACCCTGTTAGGAAAGACCCGCCGGAATATAAACGGCATGCCACCAGTTGCAAGGGCATTGAGCCGGTGGATGGGCTCGGCTCGATTGACGACGGACCCCGCTATGATAGGGTCTCGCCGCCGTGCGGGACAGCCCGAGCGCACCGACACGCTGCCTCAGAGTTTGGACATGAACGATAAGAAACTCGATAAACTGCTGCACCGGATTGCCGACGCGCTCGATCGCCAGGCACCCCCGACGGCTGAGTTCGAAGACCTCGATGACAAGGCCGACGCCTTCATTTGGCATGCCGAGGGCGAGCGGCTCGAATCGGTGGCGCAGGTCAATCGCGTCGATATCGAGCTGCTGAAGGGGATTGAGCGCCAGCGAGAGGTGCTGCTCGACAACACGAAGCGCTTCGCCGAGGCTCTGCCCGCCAACAACGCGCTCCTCTGGGGGGCGCGCGGCATGGGCAAAAGCTCGCTGGTCAAGGCGGTCCATGCCGCCGTGAACCGACGCGCCGAGGAACCGCTGGCGCTGATCGAAATTCACCGCGAGGACATCCCCTCCCTGCCCCGCCTGTTAAGCCGATTGCGTCGATCGGCCCGGCGCCTGATCCTGTTCTGCGATGATCTCTCGTTCGACGGTCAGGATGCGAGCTACAAATCGCTCAAGGCGGTGCTCGAGGGCGGCATCGAGGGGCGGCCCACCAACGTCGTTTTCTACGCGACCTCCAACCGGCGTCACCTGATGCCGCGCGAGATGATCGAGAATGAGCGCTCGACGGCGATCAGCCCGGCTGAATCGGTGGAGGAGAAAGTCTCGCTGTCCGACCGCTTCGGCTTGTGGTTGGGATTTCACGCCTGCGACCAGGATACCTATTTCGCCATCGTCGAAGGTTATGCGACGCATTACGGCATCAAGTTCAAACGCGCGCAGCTTCAGGCCGAGGCCAACGAGTGGTCGATCGAACGCGGCGCACGATCGGGACGGGTCGCCTGGCAGTACATCCAGGACCTCGCCGGCCGCACTGGTAAGCGGCTTGAGGATTGAAAAGGACTAGCGGCGCGCCAAGGCCCGCTGCCGGCGGAGCTTGGTCAGCGGATTGATCGGCTGCGCTCCCTTCCTGATCTGGAAGTGGAGCTGGGGCCGCAATACCGCCCCTGTCGTCCCCACCCTGGCTATCGGCTGGCCCCGGCGGACCACCCGGCCCCGGCGCACCAGCAGCCGGTCGTTGTGGGCATAGGCCGTTACCCAGCCACGCGCGTGCTTGATGAGCAGAACCTCACCAAGACCGGCGACGTCGGATCCGGCATAGATGACGACGCCGTTCTCCGATGCACGCACGGTCGCGCCGGCGCGACCCGCGATGTTGATGCCGTCGTTGCGGATGCCGCGGCCGCGCCGCCCGTAGCCGCTCAGAATGCGGCCCCGCAGAGGCCAGGCGAAACCGCGACCGCTTAGCGCCGGGGGATTGCCGATGCGACGAGATCGAGCCATGCGACGCGGTCGGACAATGCGGCGCAACTGGGCGGTGCGATGAGGTCGAGTGATCCTCTTGATCCGGGTTGCGTGGCGACGGGCGCGTTGGATTGCCTTGGGACGGGCGCGCGCTTTGGGCTGCTCCGGCGGGCGCAGGCGCGCTTCGGTGCGCTCGACAGAGCCTCTGCTAACGAGCAATGCGCGGCGATCCGATTTAGGCAGGAAGAGCCTTTGCCCGGCGCGCAGGCGATAGGGGGCTCGCAAGCCGTTCAGCCTGATCAGCCATTCCTCGGTAACGCGGTAGCGTTGAGCGATTTCGGCAACCCGCTCGCCACGCCGGACCACATGGACCATCGCCAATGGCAAGCGCAAGCGCTGGCCGGGAGAAATTCTGTAGGGGCGATTTAGGTTGTTGAGCCGAATGATGCCTTGCTCGCTGACGCCGGCGCGAGTAGCGATGCGGGCGATGGTGTCGCCAGACTGGGCGGTGATATTTCGGGTCCGGTCGCTTGGTTTGGCTTCAGTTGAGGCCGCGCCGAAGATCGCCAGCGCTAGCGCGAACAGAGCCACGGCGAGAGCCCACAGGGCGCCCCGCTGGTGGTATCCTGTGATCCGCGTCTTTCTCAGCATCCCCCGGCGGTTCCCGTTCGTAGTTTCAGCTCGTATTTATTCGGTATCCGCGACAAGTGATACGGTATCCAATACTCAATCATCCACGGCTGCAGATGGTTTCCCCATAAGTCTTAACAATAAATGAAGGAATTGCAACCGGTCCCGTCAAGCAAGCGCTTTGCCAAATTCCTCCATCATCTTCCAATCGGTAAGATTTAGGTGCAGGGGTGTGACCGAGATTGCTCCGGAGCGCACGGCGGTGATATCAGTTGGATGGTCGCTCTCCGGTTCGTCGCGCATGCGCCCGAACCAGTAATAGGGATAGCCGCGCGGATCACGCCGCTCCTCCAATTCAGCACCGATCTTGCGCTTACCCTGGGGAGCTATTTCGACCCCCGTGACGTCGCCGGCAGGAACGTCGGGGAAGTTGACGTTGACCAACGAATCGCTGGGCCAATCGATCGCGAGGAGGCGGCGGATGAGGTCCGGAGCGTGATGTTCGGCGGTCTGCCACTTGGCCCGGTGGGGGCCATCTACCAGCTGGCTGAGGGCAATCGAGCGGATGCCCAGAAGCGCGCCCTCCATGGCCGCCGCGACGGTTCCCGAATAAGTAACGTCATCGCCGAGATTGCCGCCGCGATTGACCCCCGAGAGCACCAGATCGGGGCCACGGTCGGCCATCACTTTTCGCACGGCAAACAGCACGCAGTCGGTCGGTGTGCCGTCAACAGCGAAACGCCTCTCGGTGATCCTACGCAGACGCATGGGCTGGCGCAGGGTGAGCGAATGGCTCGACCCGCTCTGCTCTGATTCCGGCGCCACCACCCAGATATCGTCGCTCAGCTCGCGGGCGATGCGTTCGAGAGCTCCTAGCCCTGTTGCGTTGATCCCGTCATCGTTGGACAGCAGGATTCGCGCCTTACTGAGATCGAACGCATCCTCACCCATCGGCGCCGATTACCGTAATACCGCCCATATAGGGTCGCAGCGCTTCGGGGATTTCGATCGAGCCGTCCTCGCGCTGATAGTTCTCCATCACGGCGATGAGCGTGCGCCCGACCGCCAGGCCGGAACCATTAAGTGTATGGACGAATTTCGCGCCCTTTTCACCCTTGGTGCGAAAGCGCGCATTCATGCGGCGGGCCTGAAAGTCGCCGCAGTTTGAACAACTCGAGATTTCGCGATAGGTCCCCTGACCCGGCAACCAGACTTCGATATCGTAGGTTTTGCGCGCCGAAAACCCCATATCGCCCGAGGACAGCACGACAGTGCGAAAATGCAGGCCGAGTCGTTTGAGGACTTCCTCGGCGCATGCAGTCATGCGCTCGTGCTCTTCGTCCGAACGATCGGGATGGGTGACACTGACCAGCTCGACCTTGGAGAACTGATGCTGGCGCAGCATCCCGCTGGTATCCTTGCCGGCAGCCCCGGCCTCTGATCGGAAACATTGAGTAAGCGCGGTAAAGCGCTGAGGTAGATCGGATTCGCCGAGAATTTCACCGGCAACGAGGTTGGTGAGAGGCACCTCGGCGGTTGGGATGAGCCATAGATCGTCCGTCGTGCGGAATTGGTCCGCGGCGAATTTCGGCAACTGTCCGGTGCCGAGAAGCGCGGTATTGCGCACGAGCACTGGTGGGCTCGTTTCGCGATAGCCAAACTCACCCGTCTGCAGATCGAGCATGAATGCACCAAGGGCCCGTTCGAGCCTTGAAAGTGCGCCGTACAACACAACGAAGCGCGAGCCGGAGAGTTTGGCCGCGCGCTCAAAATCCATCAATCCCAGAGCTTCGCCAAGCTCATAATGTTGTTTCGGCTCAAAGCCCAATTCGGGCTTCTCTCCCCATTCGCGAATGGTCTCGTTGGCCGCCTCGTCAGGGCCGACTGGGACACTGGCATCGGGTAAATTGGGGATGCCCATGAGGCAATCCTTGAGCTCGCCCGACCGCTCACGCTCGATGTTCTCCGCCGCATCCTGAGATTTCTTCGAGGCCGAAACCTCCTTCAACAATGCCTCGGCGTCTTCGCCCTTTGACTTGGCGGTACCGATCTGTTTGGACAGCTTGTTGCGTTCCTCCTGAATCGCCTGGGCATGGGTCTGGGCCTTACGGCGGGTCTTATCGAGATCGATGATAGTCTCGCTCGTGGGATCGAGCCCGCGCTTGGCGAGCCCGTCATCGAAAGCGCCCGGATTTTCGCGGATCCATTTTATATCGAACATTGCTTTGGTCCGGGGTTTGGAAACGAGCGGGTTTTATAGGGTGGGCTGGAGTTTGCGTCCAGCGTAGGCACCCAGTGTGAGATCATGCTGATCAACTGGCGGCGTTGGCCTCGGCCTCGCGCCGGGCGCGTTTGCGCTCGGCCAAGCGCGCCGTATACACCGATATCTCGTAGAGCACGAGCATCGGGATCGCCAGGCCGATCTGGCTGACGATGTCGGGCGGGGTGATGACGGCGGCGAAGACGAATATGCCGACGATTGCGTATTTGCGTTTCTTGCGCAAGCCCGCGCTAGTCACCAGGCCGGCCCGGGCGAGCAGGGTCAGGACGACGGGAAGCTGAAAGCATAAACCGAAGGCGAAAATCAGCTTCATCACCAGGCTCAGATACTCGCTGACCCTGGCTTCGAGCATGATCGGCAGTATGGTTTCCTGCCCGGTCGTCTGGAAGCCGAGAAGGAACCGCCAAGCCAATGGCATGATGAAGTAGTAGACGAGCGCGCCGCCGGCGATGAATAGAATCGGGCTGATAAAGAGGAAGGGCAGGAACGCACTTTTCTCGTCACGATAGAGGCCAGGTGCGATGAACTTCCAGATCTGGCTTGCGAATATCGGGAACGTCACCATCAGAGCCCCAAAAAACCCCACCTTGATATAAGTGAAGAAGGCCTCGGTGAGGGCAGTGAAAATCATCCGTTGGCTGCCGCCGACTTCCTTCATGATGTCGGCCAGCGGTGCCATCAGGAAGTCGAAAATGTATTCGGCAAGAGCAAAACAGATGAAAAAAGCGATGATCAGCGCGATAATCGAGCGCAGGAGCCGGGTGCGTAGCTCGATCAGGTGATCGAACAACGGCATTTTGTTATCCTCAGCCGGTTCCGTGTCCGTCG
The DNA here is from genome assembly GCA_027295145.1 of Alphaproteobacteria bacterium. Classification (GTDB taxonomy): domain Bacteria; phylum Pseudomonadota; class Alphaproteobacteria; order JAPULJ01; family JAPULJ01; genus JAPULJ01. Next base: position 12,422 of record JAPULJ010000675.1, read on the forward strand.
ACGCGACTTTGGGCGTCTTTTTTTTCTTTTTGTCAGCCACGACTCAGCTTCGCGCCTTGCTTTCGATGGGGTTTCCGGTGGGAGGTCTGACGGAGCTTCCGGATAGGTTTTCGGCGGGCGCCTTTTTAGTCACGGTACGCTTCGCCGGCGCCCGCTTCTTTGCTGGCTTCTTGGCCGTAACCTTCCTGGCCGGGGATTCGGCTGCGGCGCGCTTTGATTTCGCGGTGGTCTTGACGGTTCGCTTGGTGCCAGTCTTCGGTTTCGGGCTCTTTTTACCGGTGCGCGGCGGCGGATTCGGCTCGTCAGGCGGTCCATAGTCGGGGTCGACATCGAATTCACCGGCCATTGAGCCGTCAGGATCGATCGTGTTCTCGACCATGGAGTCGAGATCGCTGCCGGCGATCTTGCCAAACTCCTCCTTGACCCCGTCCAGCTCGGCCTCGCGGACCATATCTTCGACGCCAGACTGGAACTCACGCGCCATGCCGCGAATCCGTCTGACCCACCCGGAGATGGTCCGCATTGCTTGGGGCAGATCCTTCGGCCCAATCACCAGCAAGGCGATCAGGGCGATGATCGCAAGTTCGGTCCAGCCGATATCGAACATCGTGGGGTCGTCTCGGTGCTTCTATCCGGCCAGCGGTTGCCGCCGCAACGCCGGGCTAGCTCTTGACGGTCTTGCGTTTCTTGGACGCGCCCTTGGCCCGCTTCCCCGCCGATTTGCTTTTCGCCTGCGAGACTCGTTTGGCCGGTTTTGCTGGCTCGGGCTCATCCTCTTCCTCGACCTTGTCTTCCTTGAGGCCGGACTTGAAGGATTTCACGCCTCGGGCGACATCGCCCATGAGCCGCGGGATCTTTCCGCCGCCGCCGAAGAGAATGAGGACAACGGCCAATACGATCAGCCAATGCCAAATACTGAATGTACCCATGCGGGGGCTCCCGGTCTCGTCGTTGGTGTTTCTAAGCGTCTTGCCGCGATCATGGCAAAATCACCCGACCGCTGCAATCCCGACGCCGCTGATTTCAAGTTACGCCGGAGAAATTTATTCCGTTGCATCGCTTATGTGGTCTCTTGTGCGCTCGAATACAAAGGTCCGGCTCTGGTCAAGCGAGACCTCGACCACGGCGTTTTCGCGCGGCAGGACCGACCCGGCCATCCGGCTGTGGAAATGCCGAACCGCCCAGTCGCCACTTTCTACCTGCAGATGGACGATGCTGACCTCACCCAGCAGGCGTGCGGCGACGGCGATCGCCTGGTGAAGCGGCCTGGTACCGGCCCTGATTTCCTTGACCTGGAGAGCCTCGGGCCGGATCAGGACGTCGACATCGCTGCCCTCAGGTAGACGCGTTACGTCGATTGCCCCAAACGGCGTGAGCACCGCGCCGTCGCGGACAGTGCCGGCAATCCGGTTCACCTCACCGAAAAAACCGGCAGCAAATGCGTTGACCGGGTGGATGTAGAGATCGGTCGGCGTGCCGATTTGAACCAACTGGCCCGAACTCATCAGCGCAATTCGGTCGCCCAGCATCATCGCCTCCTCGGGATCGTGGGTCACCAGGAGTGTCGCCGCGCCCCGGGATTTCAAAATATGCAGGGTCTGATCGCGCACCTGCCCTCGCAACGCCGGATCGAGCCCGGAGAAGGGCTCATCCATCAGCATGACTTTGGGATCAGGCGCCAAAGCGCGAGCCAGCGCTACTCGTTGCTGCTGGCCCCCTGAAAGCGTGTGAGGATAGGATTCCGCGAATTCTTCCATGTCGAGCTGACACAAGAGATCGCTAACCCGTTCTTCGCGCTGCTTCCCCGGCATTTGGCGCAGGCCGAAGCCGACATTTCCGACGACGCTGAGATGGGGAAACAATGCAAAGTCTTGAAAGACCAGGCCAAGCCCACGCACCTCTGGCGCCAGGTCGAGGCGGTGGGCGGCATCTGCGACGGGCTTTCCGCCGATACTGACCCTGCCCTGTTGGAGCGGTTCGAGCCCGGCGGCGATCCTCAAGACGGTGGTCTTACCGCAACCCGAGGGGCCGACCAGACAGACGATCTCGCCGGCCTCGATCGACAGACCGAAATCATCAACGGCAATGTTACCGCCAAAAGCATGCGAGACATGATCGAGCACGAGGACGGTCACGGCAGGGTCACTTCGCCAGGCGCGCCGGGATGCGCTCGGCCGATGGCGCGGCTCAGGAGGATCACCGGGATGATGCCGACAGCGACGATCGCAAGCGCCGAGCTCGATGCGTTGACCAGTTGCTCGTCGGCGGCAAAGGCGTAGGTTCTCGTTGCCAGGGTTTCGAAATTGAATGGCCGGACGAGCAGCGTTGCCGGCAATTCCTTCATTACATCGACGAACACCAAAAGCCCCGCCGTGAGCAGCGAGCCACGCATCAACGGTGCCAGCACGCGGATCAAAACGCCCCCCTGACCGAGCCCAAGCGAGCGCGCCGCGTCGTCCAGGCGCGGTGTAATGCGGCCAAAACCCGATTCGATGGCACCCAGCGAGATCGCAAGAAACCGTACCAAATAGGCGAAGATCAGCGCGAACACAGTGCCGCTAAGCAGCAAGCCGGTTGACACTCCGAGATTGGCGCGGGCCCAGCCATCCACCGCGTTATCGAACCAGGCCAGCGGAATGAGGATGCCGACGGCGATCACCGAGCCTGGAATTGCGTAGCCCATGCCGGCCAGCCGCGTCGCCGCCAGCATCGGCGTTGTCTGCCGTAACCTCAAACCGTAGGCAATTATTGCGGCGAGAATGACGGCCAGCACGGCGGTGACAGCGGCAACGGAAAAGCTGTTGATCGCCATCGTAAGGAACCGCCGATCGACGGTTTCAGCCGCCGACTCGAACGTCCAGACGAGGAGCGCTGCCGCCGGGACCACGAAACCGAGGACGAACGGCAACCCGCAGGCACACGCGGCGATCAGCGCCTTGCCGCGGCCCAGGCGGTAGCGCGGCGGTACCCGGTAGCGCGAGCCCGCATGCTGGTAGCGTCGGCGCCCGCGCGATAGGCGCTCGAGTAGAATAAGCGCGAAGATAAAGAGCATCAGCAGCGCGGCGAGTTGGGCTGCCGCCGGCCGCTCGTCCATGCCCAGCCACGTCCGATAGATGCCGGTGGTGAAAGTATCGATACCGAAAAACTGAACGGTGCCGAAATCGTTCAGCGCCTCCATCAGTGCCAGCGCCAGTCCGGCGGCGATCGACGGTCGGGCTAGCGGCAGGCTGATCGTTCGGAACGATCGCCACGGCCCGCAGCCAAGCGTCCTGCTGACCTCGACCGCCGCCCAGGATTGCTCGTGAAAGGCGGTTCGGGCAAGCATGTAGACGTAAGGGTAGAGCACCAACCCCATCATCACGATGGCGCCGCCGAGGCTGCGGATTTCGGGAAACCACGAAATCGTTCCTGAAATTCCCAACATCTCGCGCAACCAAGTCTGGGTCGATCCGGCGTAGTCCAGCAGACCTGTATATGTGTAGGCAATAACGTATGCCGGTACCGCGAAGGGTAGAAGCAAAGCCCATTCGTAGTGCCGTCGGCCGGGAAAGTCGCACATCGTCACCAGCCAGGCGCTGCCTACGCCGAGCGCCAGCACGGTCGCGCCCACCCCAAGCATCAGCCAAAACGAGTTCGCCACATAACGCGGCAAAACCGTCGCCGCGAGGTGGCTCCAAACCTCTCCAGCCGGGGCGAATAGGTTGGCCGTTACGACCAGAACAGGCAAACAGATGAAGCCGGCAGCGAAAATGGCGAACAGCGTCCAGGCACCGCCCCGGTGTTTTCTAATCCCGATGCGCGTCGTTGGCGCGGTTTGATTGATAGCCAAAGTGGATTATCCGGTCCGTGCGGTCCCTTGCGCAAAGTATCCGCGCACGTCCCGCGATGAATGAAGATTGCGTCTGCCCTGGTCTCTGTATTGCTCTTGAGGGGTCTACCGCCAAATCATTTACCAAATGCGAATAATTCTCAATATCAAAATTCACTGCTAAACGCACCCATCGCTCAGTCCTCGACCGCCCGAGGGCGCCGCCTGGCGACCTCGTTGAGATCAACGATATCCTCGCCCACCCCGCCTTCCTCTTCTTCGGTGTGCTCTGGGCTTTCGTCCAACGTTTCCTCTTCGTCCAGCGTAATCTCGTCGCCCATTAGTTCCATCTGGTCGCCCCTGAATGCCTGCCCAGCGGGCCTGGCATCGAGAAGACCGGCGGCTTTAAGCTCATCGATCCCGGGCAATTCCTTCAGATCTTCCAGTCCAAAATGATCGAGCAGCGCATCGGTCGTCAGCCAGGTGAGCGGGCGGCCGGGCGTCTGCCGCCGCCGGCCCGGCTTCACCCATCCCGCCTCAAGCAATACGTCGAGGGTGCCACGGCTTTGAGAGACGCCGCGGATATCCTCTATCTCTGCTCGGGTAACCGGCTGGTGATAGGCGATAACCGCCAGTGTTTCGACAGCAGCACGTGAGAGGCGGCGATGAACCATTTGTTCGAGGCGCAGGGTGCCGGCGAGATCAGGCGCCGTACGGAAAGCCCAGCGGTTGCCGGATTTCATCAAATGAACCCCGCGCTCCCGGTAGTGGTCCTTGAGCGCAGTTAGCAGGGCACTCAAATCCGAGCAACCCGGAACCCGCGCCAACAGGGCAGCTTCGTCCAGTGGCTCGGCGCTGGCGAACAGCAGCGCCTCCAGGACGCGAATGTCCTCGTGGTCCTGCTCGCGCGTCATCGGGGTTTGCGCTTCCCACGCATGTAAATTGGACCGAATACCCTATCCTGCCGCAATGTTGCCTTGCCCTCGCGGACGAGCTCGAGGCTGGCAGCGAAGGTCGTAGCGATAGCCGACCGCCGGCCGATATCGGAGCGCAGTTCGTCGGGCAGAAAACTTGCCAGCACTTGCCAGTCCGGCATATCGCCGAGCAGCTTGCCGAGCCGGCGGATCGCTTCGTCGACCGAATAAAGATCCAGGGCCTCGATCGTCAGCGGACCAGATTTCGGCCGACGCAGCTGCCCGCCATATGCTTTGAGGATGTCATAAAGCGAGACCTCGTAGACATTCCTGCGAACCAGATCGATGGCTTCGGGGGCACCGCGCACGAAGACCTCGCGGCCAAGCTGTGGCCGGGCGAAGAGTTTGTTGCCGGCCTCGCGCATCGCTTCCAAGCGTCGCAGCTGGAAGGCCAGAGCTGCCGCCATCTCGGCCCCGCTCGGCTCTTCGCCGTCTTCAGCTTGCGGCAATAACAAGCGCGATTTCAGGTAGGCCAGCCAGGCCGCCATGACCAAATAGTCGGCGGCGACCTCGAGCCGAAGTGAGCGCGCCCGGGCGACGAATTCGAGATATTGGTCGGCCAGTTGGAGGATCGATATCTGCGTCAGATCGACCTTCTGCTCGCGAGCCAATCCCAGCAGCGCATCGAGCGGCCCTTCGTAGCCTTCGAGGTTGAGGACTAACTGCTCTCCCCGCCGGGCATCGGGGGCCACCGCCTCGAAGCCGTCTTCGGCCATCATCTCAGGCCCGCTTCGATGCCGGTGATCGTCGAGATTATTTCAACGACGAAACGTACGATTGGCGCAATCACCGACCAAAACGGTGAAAAGGAACTGCCGAATTGACTGGCGATCGCGGGCACAATAAGCAGAACGAATATCAGGATCGGGAACCCCCAACGCTCGAGCCGTGCCAGCGGCCGTGCCAAGGCATCGGGCAGCAAGCCGACCGCTACCCGCCCTCCGTCGAGAGGCGGCAATGGCAGCATATTAAATACTGCCAAAAGCACGTTGATAAAGACCGATGCCTGGAGCGCAAACGTCAGTATGGTCCCAGCGTTGCCCTCGAACAATGCTGCAAAATGCAAAAGGATTGCCGAAACCAATGCCAGAGCCAAGTTGATCCCCGGTCCGGCCGCCGCCACCAATATCATGTCGCGGCGCGGGCGGTTGAGACGCGCGAAATCGACCGGAACAGGTTTCGCATAGCCGAATATGAAACTCGTCGTTACCCACATCACAATCGGCAGAAGTATCGTGCCGAACACATCGATGTGTTTGATCGGATTGAAGGTGACGCGGCCGAGCCTGCGGGCAGTATCGTCGCCGAGTTTCCAGGCAACATAACCATGCGCCGCCTCGTGGAATGTGATGGCAATTATCACCGGGATGGCGATCACCAAAATTGCAGTCACTGTCGAGAATGCACTCAACGCCGAATTTCCCCCGCTCAGTCCGCCGCCATCAAGGCCGCAAGCTGCGACACCAATGCGCAAAGGTCAACTTCTCCGGGCTGTCTTATCATCGCCTTTGCCCGATCTAGCCGAACCAGCGTAGCGTCGCCCAGTTCGCCGACCGCCGACGCGACGGCCCGCATCTCGTCCATCGCGCCGCTGCAATGCAGGGCCACGTCGCAACCCGCCGCGAGCGTGGCAGCGGCGCGATCGGCGAAATCGCCCGACAGCGCCTCCATTCCGATATCATCGGAAACAAGAACGCCGTCGAAGCCGATTTCCCCACGAATGACGGTTTCGATCAATTTCACCGAGACGCTCGCCGGCCTGTCTGGATCGATGGCACTGAAAATGACATGGGCGGTCATCGCCCAGGGTGCATCAGCGAGCGCGGCGAAGGGATAGAAGTCGGTCCGCCGCAGCTCATCGAGCGGCGTAGGTACGACCGGTAAATCGCGGTGGCTATCGACCCCGGCGCGGCCATGCCCCGGAACATGTTTGACGATCGGGAGGATGCCGGCGTCAAGAAAGCCTTCAACCGAAGCGCGACCAAGCTTGGCGACCAGATCGGGATCGGCCGAAAATGCCCGATTGCCGATGATGTCGTGGCTGCCGGCGATCGGTACATCGAGGACGGGTGCGCAATCCACATCGATCCCGAGCGCGCGCAACTCACCGGCGATGAGGCGGGCGTTGAGTCGAGCCGCCTGCTCGGCCCGGCCAAGGTCTCGTTCAGCCAGCGTGCCGAATGTCGCAATCGGCGGCGCCTGACGCCAGTGGGGCGGGCCGAGCCGCGCAACCCGCCCGCCTTCCTGATCAATCAGAACTGGCGCGCTATCCCTGCGAACCGTCTCGCGCAAGGCATCGACGAGAGCGACTACCTGACCGGGCTGCTCGCAGTTCCGGGCAAAGAGAATGAAACCCAACGGATCGGATTGAGCGAAAAAACGCCGCTCTTCATCGCTGGGAGAGGGGCCCGACAGGCCAAAGATCACTGCCTTGGGCAAATGCCGTTCAGCCCTTTACGCCGAAGCAGGTGATATTACGACGGCCGAGTTCGGCGCAGAGATCCCTCGCCAATTTCCGGCTCTTCAAGGGGCCAAGTTGAAGCCGGTAAAGGGGCCCCTTGGCGTGACCGCGCTCGACTTTTTCGACGTACCATTTCAGCTTGCCGACAAGGTCCTTGTGTTGCAACGCCAAGCGTCGCCATTGCCGCGCTGCCAACTCGGGTTTTGGGTAGGCGGCAATCTGCACCCGATAGGCGCCTACCGTGGCGGGCAATTTATGGCTGCTAAGCGAATTTCGCTTGCTCGCCTTCCTGGCACGCAAGGGCTCGATGGAAGCAATCCCCCGGGCGCGCCCGCCCGAGATCGTCCGATCGGCAATGCTCCTCGGCTCGCGTATGGGCCTCAACAGGCCGGGTCTCAGGATTAGCCGTCCTGTGAGTTTTGTTTTCTTGGTTTTCTTCCTGCGCCTCAGGCGCTCGTAAATCTTCTTGTCGCGATCAGGGACGCGAAGTCCGCCGGGCTCAGTAGGGCGGGTCTTGATCGGGCTGGCATCGGCGCGTAGCAGCGGCACGACGCGGCTGTTGCCGTTCGCGGTCCCTTCAATATAGGCGTAGGCGAAAACGTAAGCGAACGCTCCCATGGAGGCGATTGCCAGCGCCGCGCGGAGCGATCTGGCGGCAAGCGATGGTTTAGACTGGAGCGAGCCGGCGCTCGCGGCTTTCACCGGCATCAACGCATCTCCTCGACCGGGCTTACCCCAAATATCGTAAGGCCCGAGGCGATGACAAGCTGTAATCCGCGCACCATCGCCAATCGCGCTGTCGTCAGCGCCCTGTCCTCCTCGATGATGAAGCGCAAACCAGGCTCGTCCCTGCCCTTGGTCCACAGCGAGTGGAAAGCGGCGGCGAGCTCGTACATGAAGTAGGCCAGCCGGTGCGGCTCGTGGGCGATTGCCGCGCCTTCGAGCAATGCCGGCCAACCTGCCAGCCGTTTCAGCAAGTCGAGCTCACTGTTATCGGCGAGCAGCGATAGATCGGCATCGCCGAAATCGCGGGCACTGTCGGCAAGATCGGCGAAAACCTCGCCGGCATTACGAAAGACCGAGCAGGTCCTAGCATGGGCGTACTGAACGTAGAACACCGGATTGTCCTTCGATTGCTCGGCCACCTTGGCGAAATCGAAATCGAGCTGGGCGTCGTTCTTGCGCGTCAGCATGATGAAACGAAATACATCCTTGCCCACTCGATCGACAACATCGCGCAAGGAGACAAAAGTACCGGCGCGTTTGGACATACGCACCGGCTCCCCGCGGTCGCTTAGATTGACGAGCTGACACAGCTTCACGTCGAGCGTGCCTTTATCGTTGGTAATTGCCTTCACCGCCGCTTTCATGCGCTTCACGTAGCCACCGTGGTCGGCGCCCCAGACATCGATCATCGAAGCAAAGCCGCGCTCGAACTTGTCGAGGTGGTAGGCGATGTCGGTGGCGAAATATGTCCAGCTTCCGTCTGATTTTCGGAGCGGCCGGTCGACATCGTCGCCGAACCGGGTGGCGCGAAAAAGGGTTTGCGGGCGAGGCTCCCAATCCTCCGGTTTCTTGCCCTTTGGCGGCTCCAGGGTGCCGGTATAGATGAGACCACGATCTTCGAGCTGCTTAAGGGCGGCTTCGACCTTTCCGTCATCGGCCAAGTCCCGTTCGGACGTAAATACATCGTGCTCGATGGCCACCGCGGATAAATCTTGGCGAATGAGATCCATCATCGAATCGATCGCGAACTTACGGACCGGATCAAGCCATGCCTCCTCCGGCTTACCGATCCACTTTTCACCATCGCGCTCGGCAAGCGCCTTGCCGGCGGGGATCAGATAGTCACCCGGATAGTGATCCTTCGGGATCTCGCCGATCGCCTCACCAAGCGCTTGGCGATAGCGAAGATGCACTGAGCGCGCGAGGGCGTCTACCTGGGCGCCGGCATCGTTGATGTAATATTCCCGCGTCACTGTGTGACCGACTTTCTCGAGCAGCGCGGCCAATACATCTCCGATCACGGCGCCACGCCCGTGGCCGACATGGAGTGGGCCGGTCGGGTTTGTCGACACGTACTCGACATTGACCTGTTCGCCAGCGCCGAGGTTCGAGCTGCCATAGCCCGTGCCCTGGCGAAGAATGTCTTCCAACCGCCGGTGCCAAAATGCGGATGTCAGCCGCAAATTTACGAAACCGGGGCCTGCGATCTCAGCCACCTCGACATCCTTGAGCAATGCCAACCGTTTCGCCAATCCGCCGGCGATTTCGCGAGGATTTTTTCCCGCAGGTTTGGCCAGCACCATCGCCGCATTGGTCGTCAGATCGCCATGAGAGGTATCTCTCGGTGGTTCGACCACAACGCGCGATGGATCGAGCCCGTCAGGAAGCTCACCCGCAGCCGTCATTTTTTCAAGTATCTCAATAACAATTCGCCGAAACTCACTGAATATATTCATATTTTCACCAAATCAGAGCCGAACAACCTCGCACGCTCTTCGAGCGCGAACCGGTCCGTCATGCCGGCGATATAGTCGGCAACGACGCGGGCTAAAGCCGATCCACCAAGATTGCCTGCGCGTGCGCGCCATTCCTGCGGCATTAGGTCAGGCTCTACGGTCAAGCCCTCGTACAGCTCGCGGACGACGCGGCCGGCATCGGACGACATTTGCCTAACCTTTTCGTGCCGATACATCCGCTCGTGAAGAAAGGCGCGTTGGGCTTGATCGTTTTCGACCATACCAGCGGAAAAAGCGACGACCGGATGGCCCAGCTCGCGCACTTCCGATGCCGAACGGGGACCTGCCTCGCGCAAACGGATGCGGGTTTCCTGGAGCAAATCGGAGATCATGTGGTCGATCAGGCGGCGGACGGTTTCGTGGATTAATCTCGGCTGTTCGATATCGGGATAGGCATGCTGTACCCGCGCAACTATCTCACCGACGAGGGGCACCGCGGCCAAATCCTCGACCGTGAACAGGCCGGCCCGCAGTCCATCGTCTATATCGTGGTTGTTGTAGGCGATATCATCGGAGAGCGCTGCAACTTGCGCCTCGGGACCGGCATAGGTGTCGATTTCCAAATCGTGTTCACGCGTATATTCGATGATCGGCGCCGGGATTGGTTGCCCGGTCGCCCCTGAGACCAGCGGTCCGTTGTGTTTGACCAGTCCTTCGAGGGTTTCCCAAGTTAGGTTGAGACCGTCAAACTCGGCGTATTTTCGCTCCAGGCGGGTGATGATCCGCAGGCTCTGGGCATTGTGATCGAAGCCGCCATAGGGCTCCATTAGCTTGTTCAGCGCCTCCTCGCCGGCATGCCCGAACGGCGTATGCCCTAGATCATGCGCCAACGCCAGGGTTTCCGCCAGATCCTCATTGAGAGCCAGTACGCGGGCGATCGAGCGGGCAATCTGCGCAACTTCGAGGCTATGGGTCAGCCGGGTGCGGAAATGATCCCCCTCATGGGCGACGAAGACTTGAGTTTTGTGCATGAGACGGCGAAAGGCGGCGGCATGAATGATGCGGTCGCGGTCACGCTGAAACGGCGTTCGCGTCGCGCTTTGTGGCTCGCTATACAGCCGACCTCGGCTGTCCTCGGGCTTGGTGGCGTAAGGGGCGTATCCGGTTGGCAGGGGCGTTGGCGTCATGACGACTAACCTACGCGGGCGCCGAGACGCGGGCAACGGCCACGCGCGTGGGCGAGCAACAGATGAAGCCGGGAATTGACTTGGGACTTGCCGCGACTAAATCTGAGGGATGCAGACAGATAACCCAGAGACAACGAATCCGTCCGAACCGGCTTCGAACCCGCCATTCGGGATCACCGCGAGCGCGGCCAAACGTATTGCCGAGCTTCAATCCGCCGATGGCAACGATGCGCTGATGTTGCGCATTACGATCTCAGGCGGTGGCTGCGCCGGTTTCCAGTACGGCTTCGATTTCGACGACAAGATAAGCGAAGACGATCAGATCTTCGAGCGCGACGGCGTTAAGGTCGTTATCGATGAGATGTCGCTGTCGCTGGTCAAGAATGGCGAAGTCGACTTCAAGGAAAACCTTCTCGGCTCATTTTTTGCCATCGAAAATCCCAACGCGACCTCCTCCTGCGGCTGTGGCACTTCTTTCTCGATCGGCTGATCCGTACGGGCCTAGCGTGTTAGATTGAAGCACAACGCGCTGGGAGGCAGGTGCCAATGGTCAAAATCGCCAGTTGGAACGTCAATTCGATCAAGGCGCGGCTGCCCAACGTCCTCGACTGGCTCAAGGAGGCGAGCCCCGACATACTCCTCCTGCAGGAATTAAAGTGCGTCGAGGAGAATTTTCCGGCGCTCGAAATCGGCGATCTCGGCTACAATGCAGCGGTCAGCGGACAAAAGACTTATAATGGCGTTGCCATCCTCTCGAAGACGCCTCTCGAAGTGGAACAGCGCGCCCTGCCCGGCGACGAGAGCGACGAACAAGCCCGCTACATCGAGGCGGTAACGCAGACTGACGCCGGTCCCCTGCGCGTGGCTTCGATCTATCTGCCCAACGGCAACCCCGTGGACAGCGACAAGCTGCCCTACAAGCTCGCCTGGATGGCTAGGCTGGAGGCGCATGCAAGCGCGCTCCTGGCCCTGGAGGAAGTGAGCGTGCTGGGCGGCGACTACAACGTCATCCCAAGCGACGAAGATTGTTACGATGCTGTCGCCTGGGAAGGCGATGCCCTCTATCGCCCCGAAAGTCGCACGGCCTTCCGCGCGCTTCTCTATCGTGGTTACACGGATGCGTTTCGAGCCCTGCACAATGAGCCTGGCGCCTACACATTCTGGGACTATCAGCGCGGTGCCTGGCAGAAGGATAACGGCATTCGCATCGATCACCTGCTACTTTCGCCGCAGGCCGCAGACCTGCTTGCCGACGCCGGCATCGACCGCAAACCGCGGGGCAAGGAGAAGGCTTCCGACCACACACCGATCTGGTGCTCGCTGACCCTGGCAGGCGATGCCAAGGCTGCGGCCTGATCGTTTTTGCCGGGGGCTGTTCGGCAACCGCTATTCCAGCTAGGCTGAGCTGCTAGTGGATAGAATGCAACATATGGTGCCCGTATGTTGCATTCTATCCACTAGGTCTTTGGTCGAGAAGGGTGTCGCAATGCATGTTGGTATGTCGGTGGTTTTTCAGAACCCGGATCGGGCGCGGCCCGACCACGAGGTTTGGCGCGACGAGCTGAAGCTGGCGGATATGGCCGAACCGCTGGGCTACCAATCGGTGTGGACAGTCGAGCACCATTTTACCGACTACATGCTGGCCCCAAATCCGATGCAGTTCCTGACCTGGGTAGCGGCGCGCACCAAAAAAGTGCAGCTCGGCTCGATGGTCGCGGTGCTGCCCTGGCACGACCCGCTTCGCCTCGCCGAGCAGATTTCGATGCTCGATATTCTCTCGGATGGGCGGCTCATCCTGGGGATTGGCCGCGGGGCGGCACTGGTCGAGTTCAATGGATTCAGGGTACCGATGGACGAGAGCCGGCCGCGTTTTGCCGAATCGGCCGAAATGCTGCTCGACGGTTTGGAGCGCGGCTGGGTCGAATATGACGGCGAATACATAAAGCAGCCGAAGTGCAACATCCGACCCGCGCCATTTAAATCTTTCAAGGGCCGCTGCTTCGCCGCATCGGTCTCGCCTGCCTCGATCCCGATGATGGCAAAGCTCGGCGTCGGGCTCCTGATCATTCCGCAAAAACCCTGGCCGGAGGTCGAGAAGGAACTGGCTGAGTATCGGAGCAAATACCGCGAGATCCGCGGCGAGGAAGCGCCGGCGCCGATCTTCGCCGGCTGGACCTTCGTCGACAAGGATGCCGGGCGGGCGCTGGACATGGCCCACAAATACATCGCCGGTTATTTCAAGACGGTCCTCAAGCACTACGAATTCGCCAGCTCGCATCTGGCAACCACCAAGGGTTACGAGTATTACGGCAAGATCGCCGACAAGATCGCCGAGATCGGCGAGGACAAGTTTGTCGAGTTCTTCATGTCCCTGCAGGTCTACGGCACGCCCGAGCAGTGCTACGAGCGCATTGTTACGACCCGCGAGCGGCTCGACTCGGATACCTTTATCGGCGTGTTCGGGTACACCGGCATGCCCCACGAGGAAGCAGTGCGCAACATGCGTCTATTCGCTAGCGAAATTATGCCCGAGCTAAAGAAACTTCCGCCGGTTACCGAAACCCAGCGGGACGTCGCCTAAGCGAACTGACCGGTCACCAGCATCAATGCGATCGCGAACATAACCACGGCGACAAAACCGTCGAGAAACCGGGTTGCCACGGGCCGGCGGAACAGCGGCGAGAAGGCCATGGCGCCGTAGCCGATCCCGTAGAACCAGACGAACGAGGCGCTAACCCCGCCAGCCAGGAAGGCCCACCGGCCTTGCGCCGCGAACTGCGCGCCGATGCCGCCGAGCAAAACGACGGTATCGAGATAGACGTGGGGGTTGAGCAAGCTCAAGGCGAATGCGGCCACGATCACCGCCCGGCGCGAGCCACTCTTGCCCGAACGGTTTTCTGCTTCGGCCTCGGCGAACCCCTTGTGATCGGCCCGCAGCGCATTCCACATCGCGCGTAATCCGAAACCGAAGAGAAAGGCCGCCCCGCCCCACGCGGCAAGGATCGTCAGCCACCGGCTCTCGGCGATCAGCGCCCCCAGCCCGCCGACACCGATGGCAATCAGCGCCGCGTCGCAGACGAAACACACGCTGGCCACGGCAAAGATCTGCCGGCGAAGCAAGCCCTGGCGGATGACGAAGGCATTCTGGGCGCCGATCGCTACGATCAAGCCAAGGCCGGCGAAAAACCCAGTCAGGAATATTGCCGTCACGCGCGCGCGTCGCTCTCTTGCTCGAAGGCCGGCCCGTTTGGGCCAAGTAGCATGCCCGGGCGAAGGTTACGGTAGGCAAGCTCGGCGGGATCGGCGACGTTGGGACCCGGCGCGGCTACCACCAGGACCTCATCGGCGAGGCTTTGAAAATCGGCGCGGAAATGGACCGAACTCTTAAGAACGAGGATGCCTTGCCGGGCAAGCTCGATCCCCAGATGGGTGAACATAGCCTGGTCGGCGGCCTGCTGCTTGCGCGAGGTGACGACCACCCGGACGCCGCCGATTTCGAGCACGGCCATCGGCCCGAGCTGCATGCGGCTGCCGTCGTAGAACGGGCCGCTGGCGGTGAAAGCGCCGTCGCTAAGGCTGACGACGGTGACGCGCGTCTCGAAGGGCGCGTGGCCAGGTAAGCCCGATCCTGCGCCGAGCGATATATCCAACTCGGCCCCCTGCCCCGCCCGATGCGCGGCTTGTGCCGCCGGCGGATCATAGAGCAAGCCGACAACAGCGCCCTCGGCCTTTTGTTTCACCAGCTCGGCGAGGATCCACACCGTATCGGAATTCGCCCCGCCGCCCGGATTGTCTTGCGTATCGGCAAGAATGACGGGGCGCTTGGCCGACCGTGCGCGTTCGATGGCATGGGCGACTGCTTCCTGCGCCGACCACAGTCGGCCGGCAAAGCCATCTTTCCTATTTTCAACGTCCGAAGCCAACGTTTGCACGACCGTCTCAACAGTATTCCGGTCGTCGCCATAGGCGAAGATCGCGGGACCGCATTCCCGAATATCGGCAGGCGGGAAGCCAGGCGTAAAGCTGAGCGAAGCAATCGCATCATTTTCAAGCTCGCCAAGTCGCCGATAGATCGACGCGCCTGGCTCGAGCAGCGTGCATTGCCAGGTCAGCGGGATCAGGAAATCGAGCTTGTGGAACGCCTTGACGAAGGGCGTCCCACGGACCAGCCGGGCTTGCATCAGGCGGGCCGCCCGCACACCCGTCTCGGCCATATCAAGATGGGGATAGGTCCTATAGGCAACCAACGCATCGGTATTGTCGAGCATCGCCTGCGTGACATTGGCGTGAAGATCAAGACTTGCGACGAGCGGGATATCGCCGATCAGCGAGCGCACCCGGGCCAGCAATTCCCCCTCGCCATCTTGTATGTGCGCGCACACCATGGCTCCGTGCAGGCAGAGGTAGACGCCGTCGAGCGGCAGAGCGGCTCGCAAACCGTCGAGCAGTATGCCGGCGATCCGCTCGAAGGCGTCCTCGGTGACCGGTCCCGAGGGTCCGGCACTGGCCCAGATCAATGGCACCAGCGACCAAGCGGCATCTTTCGCTGTTGAGATAAAACCTGAAATACCGATGTTAATACTTTGAAAATTCTCAATAATAAGATTTTCACAAGACAATCCCGGCCAAGCATCCGGGGCGACGAATTCATCAAAGCCGGCGGTGCTGGGCGCGAAGGTGTTGGTCTCGTGGTGGAATCCGCCGATGGCAATGCGGGGCATGGGAGGGGGTTCTTTCTTGCACAAAATTGCAGTGGAATTTAGCACCGAAAGCGCAACGCGACGAGACACACCCCTCCTCAAACGCCGAAACGATTACCATATACACGCAAGTTTCGCCGTACCGGCGTATCGATCAGGAAAGGAAACCGACATGGCCAAACACTTGGCTGAACAATGGCGCAGCGTGACCCGGCTGGTCGAAGCGCAACCAACCAGCGACGGCGCCGGCGTGAACCTGAATCGCACGATTGCCACGGGCGCCCTGTCGGATCTCGATCCATTTCTATTGCTCGACGAATTCAACACCGATAACCCCGACGACTATATCGCCGGCTTTCCCGACCACCCGCATCGCGGCTTCGAGACCGTCACTTACATGATCGAAGGGCAGATGCGCCACGAGGATAATGCCGGCAACGGCGGCACCATACGCTCGGGCGGGGTCCAGTGGATGACCGCCGGGCGCGGCATCATCCATTCGGAAATGCCTGAACAGGAAGACGGCAAGATGCAGGGCTTCCAACTTTGGGTCAATTTGCCGGCGGCGTTGAAGATGTCCGAGCCCCGCTACCAGGACCTCGACCCCGACAAGGTGCCGGAGATCACCCATGAGAACGGCGCAGTCGTCCGCGTCATTGCAGGCGAGCATGACGGCGCGCGCGGCCCGGTCGCGGATATCGTCGCCGAACCGCTCTATCTCGACGTGGCCCTGCCGCCGGGCGCCGGCATCAACCAACCGATCCCCGCCGGCCACACCGGATTCGCCTATGTCTTCGAGGGCGAGGCAATGAGTGTCATCGAGGGCGAGCCGGGAAACGGGTCCGCTACAACTGTCCCCTATCGCACCCTCGCCATCCTCGGCAACGGCGACGCGGTAAGTTTGCACAACGACACCGATAAACCCGCCCGCGCGCTGCTCATCGCCGGCAAACCGATCGGCGAGCCGATCGTTCGCTACGGCCCCTTCGTCATGAACACGCGCGAGGAAATCCAGCAGGCGTTCAACGATTTCAATGAGGGACGGTTTTGATGAAGGCAGACCTACGCTGACGCCATGATCAAGATAGTATACTGCCTGCGGCGCAAGGCGGGGATGAGCGCCGAGGATTTTCACGAATATTGGCTGAACACCCACGGGCCGCTGGTGCGGCGCCACGCAAAGACATTGGCGATCTTGCGCTACGTGCAGACCCATACGACGCAAGGCGGGCTGACCGAGGCGATGATTGCCACGCGCGGCAGCATGATCCCTTACGACGGCATCGCCGAAATCTGGTGTGACAGCGAGGACGCCGTTTTCGCCGCCGCCCGCACGCCCGAGGGCCGCGCCGCCGGCAAGGAAGTCGCCGAGGACGAGCGTAACTTCATTGACACCGAAAGCTCGAACATCTTCGTCG
>JAPULJ010000676.1 GCA_027295145.1 Alphaproteobacteria bacterium
TTCCTTGACCCCGAGCGTCTCGGGATCGCCGAAGAAGATGACGATGGCGTCGCCCACGTACTTGTCGATGGTCGCGCCGTGAGCAATAGCGATCTGGGACATTTCCGTCAGATAGTGATTGAGCAGGCGGGTCAAATCCTCTGACTCGAGCCTTTCTGTCGTTTCGGTGAAGCCCACGAGGTCGGAGAAAAACACGGTCAGCCGCTTGCGTTGACTGATCAGCTTGACCTCCTGTCTGCCGGAAAAGATCGAGTCATAGACCTGAGGAGAAAGGTACTTCGCCAGTTGATTGGAGAGCTGCTCCAGGGCATTCGACTTCTTGGTGAGGTCCTCTTCGCGCTGCTTCAGCTCCGTGATGTCCGAATAGATCGTCACCGTCCCGTCATCCGCAGTCCTACGCTCGCTGATCAATATCCATCGACCGCCTCGTCGTCTCTGAACGTGAGGCTCGCCAGGATTGCGACGACGCGCCAGTCGTTCAGCGACCCAATCGTCGATGCGGCCTACTGCATTCGGAATAATTCCTTCTTCAGCAGCACGCCGAATGATCGCCTCGTATTTCATTCCTGGCTCAAAATCCAAGCCCATCCCTGGGTAAAGCATTTCCTTGTACTGGGAATTACAGATCACCAAACGGTCCTGAGCGTCGTAAAACGCGAAGCCTTCCGATGTATTCTCAATGGCATCGAGGAGTCTCCGCTGCGCCTGCTCGATCTCGCGCAGGTTCTTCTCCTCGACCTCGATTGCCGTATCACGGAAAACGACAAGCGCCTCTGCCATGCGGCTAATTTCGTCGCCGCCGCCAGCCGCGGGCAGGGAGGCTCTTAGGTTCCCCCCAGCGATCGCCAACATGCTGTCGCTGAGCGCGGTCAGGCGCGCGATCAGGTTCCGGCCGACATAGAGCCACACGATGAGAATCGAGCTGACGAGACTCAGGACAACGACGCCGATCAAAATGTTCCGATTGAGCGTCTGGAGTTCCGCCGCCTGAAGATTTGCGTTCTCGATCTCCGAATTTGCGCCTTTGACCAAAATGCTCACTCTGTCGGTCAGAAATTTTGACAGTTCCGCGTTCACGGCCAGTAACTCTTCGGCTCGGGCGATGACGGCCAACTCATCCTTTCTGGCCTGTGAGAGACTGTTCGGGCCAATTGTTAATCCCTCAATTTTCGTGACTTGTTTCGCCAGGCGTCTTTTCGCGCGTTTCTTTAAGTTTTGAGTGATTTCAGCCAGCTCCTGGAGCGATCTCTTCAGGGAAAAAATCAAGACATCGATTCGTTCGGCGGTATCAGCGGTAGTGACTTTCAGGAGATTGTTGTGGAGGGCGTCGACCAGCACCGCGGCTTTCTGTTGCGGAATTAGATCAACTATGGAATTCCCGAGGTCTGACCGTTCGCGGGTTAATTGGTCGGCTTCGGCTGTTTCCCGATTCCTATTCCATTTCGCAATCTGAGAACCGAGAATGCGTGCACCAGGCGACAGGGTTCGCTGCGCCACGCTATTGGCCCTGGAAAGCTCGCGAATAAGTTTTTCTCTATGCTCGACTATGAAGAGTTTCTCTTTTACAAGTTCATCCAAGCTCGCAAGATTTTCGGTCAAATCGGCGACCAACTTCGCGACCCGCTCCGCCGATTCCTTTTCCTCTTCGGTCTCATAAATGCCACTGCGCTGCAGAAGCGGTTTGAGTTGTTCCGTTTGGATGGCGATTTCGTTCGAGACTTCGATCCGTGCGCTATCGCTGCTCACAACCAGCAAGGCTGGCGCCGCGCGTACGACTCGCTCCACACGTCGCGACAACTCCAGCCAAGACAGAGCGTCCGGCACGCGTTGCTCGGTGATTTTGGTGAGTGCGGCACCGACCTGTGATAGCGAATACAGACCAGAGGCTGCCGCGATCAGCGAGAACATAGAAATTCCCAAAAAAGCAAGTAGCAGGCGCCCGCGAACGCCCATTGATGTCAATTTGTTTGGTTTATCCACTTGGCATCAATTCCCACGGCTTTCGTTTCGACACGTCAAGACTGTGGGCGGAAAACGGTGTGAGAGCTAAACCCAACCGCTCACTCGACTAGCATATAGTCTTCCTCGCCGAAGACATACCAGACGAAGGCGCTAGCACCAGTAACATCGCCCTTCTCGTCAAAACCAATCTTGCCTAGGGCGGTATCAAAGCTGCCCGATTTCAAGGACTTGATGACGTCACGCAGTTCCGTGGAACCCGCCTGTTGAACGGCCTGCGCCCAGGCCTGCACGGCGGCGTAGCTATACAAAGTATAGCCTTCCGGCTCAAAGGCTTCTTCGTCGCGAAAGGCAGCAACGACGTCTGTGGCCTCCGGATACAGGCGAATGTCTGGCCCAAAGGTAAAGTATGTTCCTTCCCCCGCTTCGCCAGCGATGTATAGGAACTCGGTGTTGGCCAGCGAGTCGCCGGAAAACAACTGAAGATCAGGCAGTTCTTCCTTAACCTGCCGCAGAATAATTCCGATATCGGCTTGGTAGCCGCCAGCGTAGAGCACATTGGTTTTTGTATCGACAAGCTTGTCGACAAGCGACTTGTAGTCCGCTTGTTCCGGTATGTAGCTGTCGAACATAACCTCGGTGACACCGCGTTCGTTCAGTTGGCGTTTTGTAAACTCCGCCAAGCCCAATCCATATGCTTGACCGTCGTGGATGATCGCAATGTTGCTGTTACCGTGGTTATCGGCCAGGTAGTCGCCGGCAATCATACCTTGCTGATCATCGCGGCCGATCACTCGAAAAACGTTGGGGCCGCCCTCATCGGTGACCTTGGGATTAGTCGAAGCCGGTGAGATCATAATGATCCCGGCCTCTTCATAGATCTTGGTGGCGGCAAGGGAAGCGCCGGAACAGGCGTGCCCAACAACGAATATTACGCCCTCGCTCACCAACTGGCGAGCTGCCGCCTTGGCCTGGTCTGGGTCGCAGGCGTCGTCCACAGACGTGGCGACGATCTCCTCGCCAAGAAGGCCGCCAGCTTCATTCAGATGGTCGATCGCCGTTTGAGCGCCAATTAGCTGCTGTTCACCAATAATGAGCGTGCTGCCGGATAAAGGCCCGGCGATGCCGACTTTGATCTCGGCCTGAGCCGACGCGGTGCCGCTTACGATCAATGCAACGGAGCCAATCACGAGCCGAAGTGTCTTGAGTTTCATTGTCGCCTCCGCACCTCACCCACCAAGAATTGTGAGGACCGATCTGCTATATTGCCTGACAGTCCTATTTTGCCGGCGCGTACTCAGCGTTGACGCTACTTTATGGGAACGTAGTTGCCGTCCTCGAAAGTGTACCAGACGAAGCCGGGCGCGGTCATGTCGCCGTTCTCATTGAACTTGAATGTTCCAAACACTGTTTGAAATTCAGTCTCATGCAACGCCCTGATCATCTTGTCGAGCTCCAGGGAGTCGGCACTATTGGCGGCTTGTAGCCAGGTCTGGAACGCGGCGTATGTCTGGAGGGTGTAGCCTTCCGGTTCGTAATCTTCCTCCCGGAATCTGGCCACCACGTCCTGCGCCTCCGGGTAATTGCGGGCATCCGGGAAGAAGGTAATTAGCGTACCTTCAGCCGCGCCGCCGGCCACCATTCCAAATTCCTCGCTGGTGAGCGCGTCGCCTGAAACCAACTGAACTCCATAGTCGAGGTCACGCGCTTGGCGAATCATTAGCGCCGCCTCGGTGCTGTAACCACCCAGATAAAACACATCTATGTCTTCGTCTTTCATCTTCGAAACGATTTCGAAGTAGTCCTCCTGGCCGGGCGTAATGGCTTCGTACATTGCCTCCGTTACGCCGCGCTTGTTCATCTGCTTCTTGGTTGCATCGGCGAGATCCTTGCCATAGGTGGTTCCATCGTGAAGGAATGCGATTCTCTTACCGCCCCAATTCTCAGCAAGATAGTTGCCGGCCACGATGCCCTGTTTATCGTCACGACCGGACTGCCGGAATACGTTGGGGCCACCCTCATCGGTCAATTTCGGATTGGTGGAGGCAGGCGTGATCATGAGAATACCGGCTTTCTCATAGACCTTTGCCGCTGGGATTGACGAGCTTGAACACCAATGTCCGGCCACGAAAGTGACGCCTTCG
>JAPULJ010000677.1 GCA_027295145.1 Alphaproteobacteria bacterium
TTGCAGGCGGTCGAAGGCCGGGCGAGTTTGCAGCTCAACAAAGAGCAGGAGACCTACTGTGCGTTGGGCGAGGAGTAGCGAACAGCACTCTACAAAAGCCGGCGTATCATGGTGGTCGGGTCCGGTCCGCTTCCGCTTACCGCCCTGTGCATAGGATCCACCCTCGATGTGCGCGTAACCTGTGTCGAGCGTGATGCGGAATGCCATGATCTCGGCCGGCAATTGATCGCCATGTCAGGGTTGGAGCATAAATTTGAAAGCATCAACGCCGATATCCTCGACCTGACGGAGCTCGACGGCCACGACGCCATCGTCGGCGTCGTGCTCCTGGGCGTCAGCACCGATGGCCAGCAAGAAAACACCAAAGCCACCATCGCACAACACATCATCGACCGGATGTTGCCGGGCATGCGCATGGTGTTACGGGATCCTCACGGACTGGGAAAGCTGCTCTATCCGTCGGTGGACCTGGCCTCCAGCGCGCACGTGGACGTAACCCGGCATGTGCCGAAAATTGGCCCGAACCACCCGTACCGTTCGGGTCTGGTGGTCGCCGAGCGCCGCATGGCGGGCTCCGGCCATGCACACTGAAGCTCCTTACGAATATATTCGCGACTATTACTCCAACGTCCATCGCAAGAACGCCGATGATCCGAAGGTAGCCGAGTTCTGGCTATCGAAGCTCGCCCACGTTCGTGGAGACAGCGTCCTCAATATCGGCTGTGGCCCCACCCTGTACGACTACATGCTGCGCTTCGCACACCCGCCACGGGAGTACGTGGGTCTGGATATCAACAAGAGCACTTTCGAGTTTCTGGAACGATCCAAAGATCCACGGCTACTGGACGCCAAGGCGCGGGTGCGTGAGCTCGGCGCGCATACGGAGCTGATTGGAGCCGACGTTTTCGATTGCGAGGCGAAGTTGAAGGGTCGCTTCGACTGCATTCTCGGAGTCGGTTTCTTTGCGACCTTTCATGGCCCGCGCTTCGAGCGCTTGCTCGGTATCATGGCGCGGGCACTGCGCCCCGGCGGCCTGCTCGTGAAACTCACCTGGCACGGGCCCCACCGCACCGCGGAGGAAACACGCAAGAAGCTCGAGTACGCTTACGACAACCCTGAAGAACCGTCACCCGATGATCTCGTGACGGGCATCGAGGGCGCCGGTTTCTTCCTCGTGGAACAGGAAATCCTGGAGTGCGATCCTCAGTCCTATGGATGGAATGCAATTCAATCCTGTGTCTTCAGAATGGGGTGATTCCGCCAGCGGACATTGCGATGCCGGACGGAGCCTAGAAACGCCCCTTCAGCAATTGGGTAATCGCGGTCTTGTAATTGCTCGTTCTCACTATGTCGTTATGCCCGACTCCAGGCACTTCGATATAGGTGGCGTCGATCCCCTTACCCTTGAGACTTGCCACATACTCTCTGGCTAATACGGGTTCCGTATTACCATCGTTACCGCCGGTAACGGCGACGACGACCGTTTTCTTGTCAATCTCGCCGATGAAATCGTGCGGTGAAAGACTGGTAGGCCAGTCGTTCCAACCTTTTCTCATGATCCGCCAATCGGGTACATTGCAGGGGCAAGCACCAAGCACGGCGGCGTTAACCAGGCCTGGATGTTTGCCGATTATGACCCCAGAAATTGCCGATCCACCGGAATGCCCGGCCAATACAACATTTTCAGCTTTGTAATGAATTTTAAGCACCTTGACGGCGGCCGCTACGGTCGCGATCACATCGGGTTGGTAGTTATCCCATACACGGTAACTGGTGCCCGTGGAAAAATTATTCATCGAATCAAAGTATCCGGGCCGGATCAAGCCGACGGCGACAACACCCTTGGCCCCGAAAAAGTGAGCCATCGGATACATGTAGTCGGAAGACCCGCCGCGGGAACCGTCGCCGTGGATGAAAATGATCAGTGATGTTCGCTCAGCAGACTCGCCGTACGTTCTGATCACCAGGCATTCGTCATTTGCGGCAACACGGGTCCTGTTGTCGGCGGCGCAGGGTTCTGCCGCGACCACCTGATGAGCCGCCGCAGCCAAGGCGACGGCAAGGACCATCATTACGAGATTTCTCAAAGTGTACCGCCTTCTTCAAACATATTGCTCGGCAACCGTTGAAGGAAAAGAAAGATCACGTATGTGGGCAACTTCGACCATTCAAGGGTCGAACGTCCCGGCGGTCAAATTCGAGTTCTCGACCGGCAGGAATCTGCCATCGTCCGGCTCGCCAACCTCGGCGTCGATGAGTGCATTCATCTTTTCGTTCATGGCAAGCAGCAGATCGCCATTCTTCTTCGGCTTGTTGGCTTGATTCTGCAACTCGTCCCGGTCCGCTTCGAGATCGAAGAGCTCCACGTCGTTCAGCGCAAAAATGCCTTCCAGCGTTTGCGGCTGGTTGTGGTGGTTGGTAAAGGTCATGCCACGGCGTTGCAGTCCTTCGCGACCCGTCGTTGCTTCGATCCATTGCCTCTCTCCTCAAGCATTATATCGGAGCACGATCAACTCTCGGTCCTGGATTTTTTCCTGAACGACGGCGACTTTGGAGAAGTACCCGGGGATTTCTCCGAGGACTTCACCGTTCATGAAGATGCACGTGGCACCATCTTTGAGAATTTTCGGAAAAGTGGATTCGTACAAATTTAACGGCCAATGACAACCGATACCTCTGTTGGAGAAAAGAAAATCCACCTCCGTGGGCAACTTCGACCATTGTAGATTTTCATCGGCTTCGATGTATTCGTAGTTGTTGAAATCGTTCAATCGGCAGCACTCTTCGGTCAGATCCCGTTTGTTGTAGAACCTCGCAATCGTGTCGTTGCGATATTTGTCCCAGTGCCGCTTGATGTTATCGACCTCGGCCCTGACGTTTCCGTCGACGAGCCAGAACTTCGCCTTGCCGTGCAGAACCAACTTGTCCAGGGCGATTGCCACGCGGCCGCTCCCGCAGCACAAGTCGACGACCTGGGTGGTGTCCGCGGGAATGAAGGGCAGCATGTCTTCGATGTCGGCTATTGTCAGTTGGTCGATCATCCAGTGGCGCCCCACATGATGGGTGAGCTGCGTGCGAATGTCCTCGTTGACGACCAGGGTAAAATCT
>JAPULJ010000678.1 GCA_027295145.1 Alphaproteobacteria bacterium
ACGACATCGCCGGCGCCATCCGAATTGGGAATGCGCGGATAGGCGATTCCCCTGGCCGCCGGGTCCAGGATGTTCAAGAGGTCGCGATAGTTGATTGAATTGGCGCGCATCCGCACCAAGACTTGGCCCGGACCGAGCGGCGGCGTGGAGCGCTCGGCCAGGTGCAATGCGTCGATGCCATTGGCTGAGCGAATCTCGTATACCTTCATGGGAACTTCCTTTGCTAGCGCTCAAGACGGCGGATGCACATTGCACCAGTGGCGCGCGATCTCACTCCGCCCGGCAATCCAAACCTTATCGTGCTCCGCGCGTAATCCAGAAAACGCGCCAAACCGCCGATTCGTCCCGGACGGCCAATCAAGCGTGGATGCCGGTTATTGGATCATTTCATTGGGAATCATGATTGTTTGCCAGGGTATTTTCCGCAATTTTTAAGTTGCTTCAACTTGGGTGGAAGGAACTTCCGCTTCTGGCTAGTTACGAAGGCCAAGAAACCCAACTGCAACGTCCGGTTCCAGGGCAAAAGCGGCCATCAGCGGTACCGCCCGACCACGACGCCGCGCCTCATACGGTGTACCGGGAGATGTGTGAGGGGGCTCGAGGCATAGGGCGCGAACCCATAAAGAGCGTCGGCGTTGGGCCTCACAGCTTAGCCCGCCAAAGTGCGAAATTTACCCGAAAGCGGACGTTCTCTGAGGCTTTGCCGAAGGTCCACTTATGGCCCGAAGGAGACATCGCGTGCGTTGAGATCCGCCTCAGTTTACGGCGTCAAATCACCCCTGCTGCTGCCCAAACTTAATACTCGGCCTGGACCAGGTTCGGGGGTCAGGTCATGCCACGGGCCTTATGCGCCTGGCCATGTGTCGCTTAGTCGGTGTCCATTTGGCCAGGGGTCGTCTGGATCAAGCGTGTGTTGATGGGTGCCCGTAATCCAGGCGCGACCGGAGATGGCAGGGACAATGGCGGGTTTGCCATTGATCTCCACGACCTCGTCGATCATGCAGTCAAACCGGGAATCGATAATGGAGCGTCCCTGAAACGGCTCACCGATATTCAACTCGCTGCGGGCATGCAGGACGGCCATTCTTGCGGAACAACCCGTGCCGCACGGAGATCTGTCGATTTTTCCGGGCTGAATGGCTACCGCGTTTCGGCCCGTCTTGACCCCGTCCACAACGATAACGGGGGCCGCCATCTGGCAGAATGACAGGTGTTTCCATTCCGCGTTGGTGGGGTGATGGAAGCCCAACTGCTCGTTTGCCGCATCGGTGATGCGAATGCCCGTTTGGGCAATGTCCAGTGCCTCGTCGGGCGTCAGTCCGAAGCCTAATTCCGTGGCGTCCACGATAACGAAACTGTCGCCGCCATAGGCCGTATCAACATCGAGCGTGCCAAGTCCTTTGACTTCGACGGTCGCATTCAGTTTGTCTACGAAGGAGGGTACGTTTTTGACCCGGACCTTTTCGACCTTGCCGTTTCGGCAAGTGGCTTCGATCTCGACCAACCCGCCAGGCGCTTCAAGGACCAGACGGGTCAGCGGTTCCTCCATCGGGATGATGCCTGTTTCCAACAACACCGTTGAAACGCACATGCTGTTGGAACCGGACATCGGCGGGGTATGGACCGGTTCCATGATAATCCACCCCATCTGGGCGGCCTGATTCTTGGCGGGAACGAGTAGGTTCACATGACGGAATACACCGCCGCGCGGTTCATTCAGCATGAAGTTGCGCAGGGTTTCATCCCTGGCGATAAAACGTGATTGCTCCCAGATTGTTTCACCCGGCGGTGCTTTGACACCGCCAACAATGACATCGCCGACCTCGCCTTCGGCATGGCAACTAACCGTATGGATAACCTTGGATGTACGCACGGGTTTTATGCTTCCGAATGAATCGATTGAATAGCTGATGTCGCAGACATCAGGACGCCGCTTGTAGCAGGAAGCTTAGATGTCAGGGCCGTCAGAATCTACGTTGGAGAAAAGCGTACGATTGTCCGCTCCCGGCCGAGGCTGTTCTCTAACTCGGGGATTGAATGTCAAGCTCTCCTTGCTGTACCTGCCGGGTTCACTGTTCTCTCCGCAGTAGGGGCTGCGCCCTCGTATGGCGTTCCCAGTGATTTGTAAGGCTAAAGATTAGTCCTCGCTCGGCCGGGTCCGGCGCAGCTTCTTGATTGCGCCGCGCCGGGTCTTATCGTCCAGGCGGCGCCGCTTGGCGCCCGCGCCCGGCCGGGTCGGCCTGCGCGGGGTCGGGCGCCGGGCCGCCTCGCGCAGCAGCGCGACGAGACGCGCCAGCGCGTCCTCGCGGTTGCGCTCCTGGCTGCGAAAGCGGGCCGCAGTGATGACCACGACCCCGTCCTTGGTCAGGCGCCGGCCGGCCAGGCGCTCGGCGCGGGTGCGGACCGCCTCGGGCAGGGAGGGCGACCGGCGCAGGTCGAAGCGCAACTGCACCGCGGTCGCGACCTTGTTGACGTTCTGGCCGCCGGGGCCGGGGCTGCGGATGAAGCTCTCGGCGATCTCGCGCGGGTCGATGGCGATGGTTCGGGTGATCTCGATCATGGCGGCACGCACGCGGCCAGGGCGCTGCCCACCCCCCGGGGCCCGCCCGGCCTCTCAGTCCCGGAAGTTCACGTATTGCAGCGGCTGGTCGATCTTGAGGCCCTTGATCAGATCGATCGTCTTCTGCAGGTCGTCGCGCTTCTTGCCGGAGACGCGCAGCTCGTCGCCCTGGATCGCCGCCTGCACCTTCGTCTTTGCGCCCTTGATCTCCTTGACGATCCGCTGGGCCAGCTCGCGCTCGATGCCCTGCTTGACGGTCAC